>CAXMLP010000312.1:0-6889 GCA_964194225.1 uncultured bacterium
CCGCGCTCGAGGCACTCCTCCACCTCGTCCCAGGTGATCGGGGTGGATACCGTCGGCTGGTCCTTGGCGCGCAGCGAGTAGACATTGACGGTGGTCTTGATCCGATCGTTCTGGCTCCAGTCGACGAACACCTTGCCCTCGCGCGCGGCCTTGCTCATCTTGGAGAGAGCGAGGTTGGGGTGTCGCTTCTCCAAGAGCTCGGCGATGGCGTGCGCGAGCGGCTTGGTGTCCTCGTAGGTCACCGGGGTGTTGAGCGGGATGTAGAGCTGAAGGCCCTTCGAGCCGGAGGTCTTGGCGAAGGTTTTGATCTTCAGCTGCTCGAAGATCTCGCGGATCCGCAGGCCGACCTGGCAGCACTCGACGATGGTCGCCGGGGGCCCGGGATCGAGGTCGTAGACCATCATGGTCGGCGTGAAGACGTCCCCCGCCAGTGACAGGTTGGTATGGAGCTCGAGATCGGCGAGGTTGGCCAGCCAGACCAGAGTGGGCAGGTCGTTGCAGAGCGTGAAGTCGACATTGCGGCCGTTGCCCTCGCTCCAGACCGGCTGGGTCCGCACCCAATCCGGGCGGTGCTTGGGGCTCTGCTTCTCGTAGAAGTACTCCTGATCCACCCCGTTGGGGTATCGCTTTAGGGTGAGGGTCCTGTCCTTCAGGTGGGGCAGCACGGCGGGCGCGATGCGCGTGTAGTAGTCGATGACCTGCCCTTTGGTGAAGCCGGCCTGTGGGTAGAGGACCTTATCGAGGTTCGAGAGCTTGAGCTGGCGTCCCTCGACGACGACGTCGACGCTGGCGCTCACGCACTCCGTCGCTTGCGGACGGGTCGTGCGGGCTTGTCCTCAGCCGGCTCCTCCTCGCGGCGCACCCTGGCCGCGGCCAGGCTCGCCTCGAGCGCTGCCATCAGGTCGACCACCGGAGGTGCCTCGGCCTCCTCCTCGGCGGCGACGATCTCCTGGCCCTCAGCCTTGCGCTCGATCATCTGCATCACCCGCTCGCGATAGTCATCGCGGTACTGCTCGGGCTTGAAATCCGTCGCCAATGAATCGATCAGCTGCTGCGCCATGGCCAGCTCGCGGTCGGTCACCTCGACGTCCTCGGGCAGGCCCTCCAGCGTCTCGGGGCTGACGACCTCGTCCGCATAGAGCATGGTTTCCATGGAGAGGGCGTTCTTGACCGGGCGGAGCGCCACCAGGTGCTGCTTCTGGCGCAGCACGACGCGGGCGATGGCCACCTTCTTGGACTTGCGCATGGCCTCGAGGAGGAGCGCGTAGGCCTTCGCCGCGCCCTTCTCGGGGACCATGTAATAGGTCGACTCGAAGTAGACCGGGTCGATCTCGTGGAGGTCCACGAAGTCCTGGATGTCGATGGTTCGTGAGGCCTTGGGGTCGAGCGTGTCGAGCTCTTCCGGGGTGATCAGGACGTACTTGTCGCGGGAGATCTCGTAACCCTTGACGATGTGTTCCAGGGGGACTTCCTCACCGTCCTTGGAACAGACGCGCTTCTGGTTGATCCGCGCTCCGTCCTTGTTGTGCAGCTGGTGGAAACGAACATCCTTTTGGGAGGTGGCGGTGAACAGCTTGATGGGCACGTTCACCAGACCGAAACTGATCGCACCGCTCCAAATCGCTCGTGGCATCGAGGACTACCTCCTGGCGGACGGGACACGCACTTGTGCTTTAACCGTCCGAGTACTTACCCGTACTTCACAGTATGAGCGGCGGCAGGATATCACTGCCAACCCGCCTTTCATGGCGTCGCGCTCAACCCGCTGGTTTGGGCTTGCCGAAGAAGCCGCCGCGGGGCCGGGCGTGGCAATGGAAGTGATCGGGGATCTGCCGCATCTCGGGATCCAGCCAGAATCCCTCGGGGTACTCCAGGCCGGCCGTCTGGCTGAGCTGCTCGAGCATCGCCGCCCTCCCTGCATCGTCCGGCATCCCGTGCTGCCGCCACACGACCATTGGAGTCGAGCAGATCTGGCAATCGGCGATCCAGCAGAGGCTGTCCTCGTGATACCAGTGGGTGATCCGCTCCGCGCGGCAGAGCGGGCAGGCTGCCGAGCTCACGCCCGAGCGGCGAGCAGCCGGCTGGGGTCGGCGAAGAGCTGCCCCGTCGATCGGCAGAGCTCGAGTCCGCTGTCGAGCTCCCCGAGGAGCATTCTCAGCGAATCCCGACCCTGGGCGCTGACCAGGACCAACCGGACCGTGCCCACCCCGGCCGCGCCGGCGCGTTTCAAAACCCGTTCGGCCATCACCCAGCCCATCGCCGCGGAGGTCTCGGGGGCCATCACCAGGATGCTGGTCCGATCTCGGTCGGTGATCAGGTCCTGGCGGCGGACGGCGCCGTCGGTGAGCTGGCGCAGGCCTTCCATGGCATCGTCGATGTCGAGGCCGGGTGTGACGTCAATCCCGGCCAGGGCGATGCAGAGAGGCCGGCCGTATTCATGCGCCAGCGAGAGCTCCTCTTCGAAACGCAGCATGGCGTCCAGGGTGGGCAGAAGGCCATGCGCCGAGGGCGCGCCCAAGGCTCCATGGGGTGGGGCGGAGGACACCGTTGGCACTCCCCGAGGCTGACCCAGCCGTTCGCCGGCCACCGCGGCGGCCGCGGCAAGCAGGGCGGCGGCGACCACCCACGACCATGGCGGGAGGGCAGCCGGGGAGCCGGCCAGGGCCAGGATGACGAGAACCGCGGCGCCGGCGACGAGGGCCGCACCACCGACGATCAACAGCCGGCGCGGGGCGATTTCGGTCACGTCCCGGCGGCCTCGACGAGCACGAGACGCAGGTTGAGTGGCCTGAGCGCAGTGGCAATGTCATCTCCCGTGGCCGGCTCGTCGGCCATTGTCAGGCGATAGCTCGCCACTCCCCGCTCGACGTGCTCGAGGCGCGCGTCGGCAAGTCCGGGGACCTGCGCCAGGGCCTTGGCCACCTCTGCCAGGGTGCGAAAACGCTCGATCGGCTGAAGGACCAAGAGGACCTGTCGCGACGGTCCGGGCGGTGGGCTCTCGAAAGGCGCAGCGGCGGCGGGCACAATCGATGAGGCCACCCCTGGTGGTGCTCCCAAGGGCTCGGGGATCAGGTCTGCCTTGACGTGAACGTCGAGCGGCAGCGGCTCTGGTGTCGGGGCTGTCGTCGCGGCGGGTGGCGGCGGGGCGACTCCCGCCGGCGCTGGCGCCGCAGCACTCACCGGTGCGGCGGTGGGCGCCTCCGCCGATTGTGCCCCCTCGGCGGTCTCGACCACAGCCGTCTCGGTGATTGTTGCGGGAGTGGCTTGCGGTCCAACTGACTCGACGGCCGGTGCCTCGGGCGCAGGCGCGACGCTCACAAGTGAGGCATTCAGCTCCCCCAGCCAGCCGTTCAGCCGCCCCAGCTCGCTCGTCCACTCTGCCCGTGAGCCTTCCGGAGCCGGCACCGGCGCTTGCGCCGCGAACTGCGCTCGGGTGAGCTCGTAGGCGGCCACCGCGCGCTCGCTGAACAGGAGGTCATCGGCGGTCTGGGCAGCGGCCTGCAGGTCGCCAGAACGAACGGCCTGGGCGAGGGCGGCCGCGCTGAGCCCCAGCCGTTCGGCAACCTCGACCGTTGTGAGGAGGGTGGTCGTCACTGCCCGACCTCGGTGCTAATTCGCGCGACGGCGGCGACTCGGGTCGAGATGCACGACGTCGTTGGACTCGCCCGCATCGGCTGCCGGCGCGGGATGGGCTCGGCGGCGGCGCCGGCGGCCGCGCGGCTCAGCGACCGCATCGGGAGGCGGCTTGGGGAGGGCACCGAGGGCCGCCTTCAGCTGCGCGGAAATATCCTCGGCCTGCTGCCGCGCACTGAGGGCTCGTCGCTCCTCGGCGGCCTGGACCACGCGCAGGAGAGCGAGCGCGCCCGCCTGGTCGACCTGCCCGACCGAATAGCCGAGCGCGTCGAGTTCGGCACGGCGCCGTTGGTTGAGATCGTCCGCTGCCGCTGACAGGGTGCCCGCGTAGCGGTTGATCGCGGCCAAGGCTCGAGCCCCCGCCTGGTAGCGCATCTCGTCGGCGAGCGCTTGGACTGCTCGGAGCTCCGCCGCATTGGCTGTACGCCGGGCGGTCATGACACGCCGCCGGGCGGCGCTGTCTGCCTTGGCCAGAACGTCAGCGACGCGCCGGGCTGCCTCTTCGCGGCGGCGATTCTCCTGCTCGACCTCGCTGACCATCGTGGAGGCGGCCGAGAACACTTCGGCGAGCTGGCGGGCAATGTCCTGCAGTAGGCTCCGGGAGCCCGGCTCGCTCAAGGATTCAGCCCTGTATCAATTGTCTTGCGGCCGGACGCCGTGCTCGGATTCCTCCGTGTGGTGTTCGGCAGGCGGGGCGCCGCCATTGCCGAGGGATTGGCCCGGCGCCGGCATGAACGGGTTGGAGCCCGGATCGGCGCCCGGCTGGCCGGGGCTGCCCTCGGTGTGCTGGCCGCCTGATGGGGCGCCGAAGGCTGGCGCCGGAATTTGCGCGGTGCCGCCTCCCTCCTGCGGGCGAACTCCGATCGAAAGGCGCGTTTGAGCCGTTTCGAGGACACCCTGCGCCTGCCGCTCGGCGGTCCGCAACGCCGCCTCGTTAACAGTTTGAATGGCCTGCAGCAGTCGGTCGGCTGCGTTCGAGTCGGCGAGCCGGACCAGTTCTGCCAGCTCGGTCGCCTTGCCGAGCCGCGCCTCGCTCGATCGGCGAGCCTCGGCGACCAGATTGTCGGTATATCGCTGAACAGCGGAGAGGATGCCGGCCCGTGCGTGGCGGACGACCTCCTCGGCCTGCTGCTCCGCAATGTGCAGGTCGCGGGCGCAGGCTTCCTCGGCGGCGCTCAGGATCCGGTCGGCGGCCGGTTCGTCTGCGATTCTGACGATCGCCGCCAGGTCGCGGGCCTCGACCAGCCGGGTGTCATTCGCGCGGCGCGTGTCCTCGACCAGCTCGACCGCATACCGATAAACGGCCGCGGAGTGGGCCCCGGGAATGGAGGTTGGCAGGTCAGCCATCGAAATAAAGAGCTCCTCGATCTATGTGCGGCAATGTGGGATGGAACTACGAATCGAGTGGTAAACGGAAAGGTTATCCCAGATCCGGCCTTCGTGGACGTCTCATCTGCCCAGCGCGGCCGCGCGTCGATACACTCCTCCACGGGATGAGAAGCCAGGCAAAGGGCAGGCGAGACGGCCGACATGGGTAAGAAGCGAGCCCAGGTTCGCCAGGTGCGCAAGACAATGAAGCAGGTCCGGCCCAAGGGGGCGCCGGCGGCCGCCCAGGGCAGCTCCGGGCCGCAGCAGAAAAAGCAGCGCGAGCAGTACGTCGAGGCAGGCGGTTTCCTGCAGGGGTATTCGCCCGAGCAGGTGATGCGGATCGGCTATTTCAGCCTCGGCGCCGTGGTCGTCAGCCTGCTCGTGATGCTCGAGCTGATCTTCGGTCCAGTGGCCCCTCATGGATTGGCCGTGAGGATCATCGCCGCCATGGCCTGGGTCATCCCGGTGGTGATCCTGATCAGCCTTCTCGCCCCTGGGGTGAGGCTGGCCTACAAGGACCGAAAGGCGCAGCCCCGGGTCGTCCAGGGCCAGCTGCTGGGAGCCAGCTCGGTGAGCACGTCCCGCGGGCTGGGAATGATCATGGTGCGGACGCGGGGTGGCACCGAACAGTATCTCTGCCCGCCCGAGAAGCTGGTCAAGGTCCCCGGCAACGTGGTCCAGGTGGCCCTCAGTGTCACCCCCTTCCTGCGCCATGTCAGGGCCGTCTCGATCATGGGTCAGAGACAGGTGCCGAGGGCGGAGCCGCCGGTGCCGCCGGTTCTGGAGCGGCTGCAGCTGCTTCCGATCGCGACACCCGCGATCATCGCCCTGGCCGTGGTGCTGGGCGACGACGTCACCGCCTTCATCCCATTCCGGCCTGACTGGGCCCACGCAATCGCTGCGCTGCTTGTCGGTGCCGCGCTGGGCGGCGGATCGTTCGCGGTTTCGTACTTCTACCAAAAGCGTTTGATGGCCGAGGCACAGGCCCTGGTTCCAGGCGGGATCGCCTGAAAAGAAAACGCAAGAAAGAAAGAGCAAGAGAGAAAAAGAAAGGGAGAGCCCCGCTCCAAGGGCTCTCCCCAATTGGTTGAATCAGTAAGGGCGACGCCTAGCTGTGCGCTCCAGCGGCAGGGCTGTGCACGTTGCCACGGTGAGGCATAAGCTCGCCACGGCGGGGGTACAGGATGATGAGGGCCGCTCCGAAGAGCACGCCGATCACCAGCGCCGAAAGCGACGGGCCCAGGCCCCAGGCGATCGCAAAGACAACGCGATAGGCGATCAAGAGGATCGTGTAGAGGAGCGCCGCCCGAACCCAGCTGAGGTTGCCCTCCGGGTTGAAGGACGCAACTGCGATGCCGACGCCAAACGCAACACCGGCGACCGTGGTATCAGTGCCGGCGAAGCTGTCGAACGGAAATAGGTGCGTCCCGAAGATGGACATGGTGCTGCCCACGACGAGCAGAATGCCGAGCAATAGCATCGTCACCGTCAGGAGCCGAGCTTTCAACATTGAATTCATAGACGTTTCTTTTCCTCCTAGGTGGCCGAAAGGGATTGGAGCGGCCACAGCATAAGGTCTAACGCCCCTAATAGACTGAACCTTGTGCCCGATGTCGATATAACGCCGGAAGGACTGGCAGCTGTCAGATCGGAATTGAGTGAATTGACGCAGGTGCGCCGGCCTTACATCGTCGAGAAGATCAAGTCGGCGCGCGAACTCGGCGACCTCTCGGAGAACTTCGAATATCACTCCGCGAAGAACGAGCAGGGCTTCATCGAATCTCGCATCCAGGAGCTTGAGGCCATCGTCCGCAATCACCGGATCATCGCCACACCCACCAAATCCGGCGTCGTGCAGATGGGCTGCACCGTCCATTTTTCCGAGGAT
>CAXMLP010000313.1:0-4502 GCA_964194225.1 uncultured bacterium
GGTGTTACGGCGTACTAGCCATGAAGCCGTTTTTGTGGCGGAGAGGGAGGGATTTGAACCCTCGAGGCGGTTGCCCGCCTACGGCATTTCCAGTGCCGCGCCCTCGGCCGGACTAGGCGACCTCTCCGCGCCGGGGGATTAGTCTACTGGCGTGCTTGAGGTCAGCCCCGGGCTGCGTCGGTGGTTTGTGATCCATTTCGCGGTCGATTGGTTGGTCGGGGTTCCCCTCCTTCTCTTCCCCGCCCCGCTGCTCCAATTATTCGGTTGGGGGACTGTCGACCCGGTGGCGACGCGCCTCTTCGCCGCGGCACTACTCGGCATCGGCGGGCAATCACTGCTGGGCAGGAATGGTGGCGTCGCCGAATTTCGCGCGATGCTCAACCTCAAGTTGATCTGGTCGGGAGCTGCTGCCGCCGGGCTCGCCCTCTCGATCGCGCAGGGTGCCCCCTGGTTGGCCTGGGTGGCTCTGGTGATCTTTGTCGGCTTCTATGGCCTCTGGGCCTACTACCGCCGGGCTATTCGATAGCGCCCAGAACCCTGACCCCGGTCTCTCCGGCGATCAGGGCGGCAGTTGCGATCCCGATGAAGAGCCCGTGCTCGCAGACACCCGGGACCAGCTTCAGGTCGGCGCCCAACCGGAGGGGGTCGGTGATGCCTCCCGGGATGGTCAGATCGACGATGAAGTTGCCGTTGTCTGTGACGTAGGGAGCCTGCGGCCCGCCCCGCAGCTGCCAGGAATGGCCCTGGTCACCGAAGTGCTGCGCCGTCCGCCGCCAGAGGAAGGGCAGCACCTCGACCGGCAGCACTCCCGCGCCAAGGCGGTGCACTAGCTTCGATACATCCGCCACGACCACGAATCGCTCTGCGTTGATTGCGATCAATTTCTCCCGAAAGAGAGCCCCGCCCCGGCCCTTGATCAAACCCAGCTCGGGGTCGATCTCATCGGCTCCATCGACGGCCAGGTCGACCTTGCGATCCAGCTCTTCGATGACGCGCAGGCCGAGGCTCTCCGCCTGAACCCGGCTGGCCACCGAGGATGCGATGCAGGTCACCTTCATCCCCTTCAGCCCCGCGATGAAATGCCTGACCGTGGACCCGGTGCCCAGTCCCAGGAGCATGCCCGGCCGCACCAATTCAAGCGCCGCCGCCGCGGCCGCGTGTTTGGCGGCCTCGGCTTCTATTTGGCAGCCTCACGCAGCGCGGCGATCGAAACGGCGATTCCCCCGCTGCCGGCGAAGACCGAATTCCCGGCGACGAGCAGGTTGGCGCCCGCCTCGACTGCCCCGCGGGCCGTGCTGGCATCGATCCCGCCGTCCACCTCCACATCGTGATCGGGCGCCAGCTGGCGGACGCGCCGGATCTTTTCCGGAGATCCTGGCACGAAGGCCTGGCCGCCAAAGCCCGGTTCAACCGTCATGACCACCACCTGGTCGACGTAGGGGAGCAGCTCGCGGATGGCCTCGACCGGCGTGCCCGGGTTGAGAACGATTCCCGGGCGGGCGCCGGCTGCCCGGATCGCCGTCACCGTGCGGTAGAGCAGGGGCGTCGACTCCACCTGCACGAGCACCAGGTCGGCGCCCGCCTCGACGAACATCTGGATGAACCTCTCCGGGGCGACGACCATCAGATGAACCTCGATCGGCAGGCGCGTAACGCTGCGGACCGCTTTCACAATCCCTGGGCCCATCGTGAGATTGGGGACGAAGTGGCCATCCATCACGTCAATCTGGATGCGATCCGCCCCACCCTGTTCGGCCTCCTCGACCTGGCTGCCCAGGCGCAGGAAATCCGCCGAGAGGATCGACGGCACGATCTCGACGCGCCGGTTCATGCCGCCGCCGCCCGGTCGACGAACCACTCCGCCCCGGGAATCATCCCGGCCGGCACCGCGCCCCGCTGGGCCAGCCGGACCGCCGTCGACTTCTCCGCACCGGTGGCGATGAAGATGACGCGCCGTGCGCTGCGCAGGCAGCCCAGTGTCAGCGATACCCGATCCCGGGGAGGCTTCGGCGCGCCATGAACCGCAACCGCCCAGCCGGGCGCTTGCAGGGCGATATGACCAGGGAACAATGACGCGCAGTGGCCGTCGGGACCGACTCCGAGAAGCACCAGGTCGAGGGGCTGGAGGCGCTCCACCGCCGCGTCATAGAGGGCGGCTGCGGCCTCGGCGCCAAGCTCGCCCGGAATTCGCCAGATGGCGCCCGGGTCAACGGTTTGGAGCAGGGTGTCCTTCACCAGCCGGTAGTTGGACTCGGGGTCCGTGGGGGGCACGCAGCGCTCGTCGCTGAAAAGGAGGCTGACGCCTCCCCAACTGATGTCCATTCCAGCAAGCATCTCGTACATCCGCCTCGGCGTCGAGCCACCGGCGAGCACCAGGGTCTGCGCGCCGGCGCCGAGGGCCTCCGCAACCGCGCCGGCTGCGGCGCGGGCGACCGCCTCCGCATCGGGCAGTATGGTCACCGGCCCGCCCCCAGCAGTTGCGCCGCGATTCGGACGACTCGCGGATAGACGGCGTCGCCGCGCGCATCCATCAGCAGATGGCTGAGCAGTGCGGCGGTTGAAGGCGCCTCCTGGGGCACGATCCGGCTCGGCAGGCGCCGGCCCCAGAGCTGCCCGCCAACCTCCAGGTGGCCACCTCGTTGGTGGTCGTGGCGAGCACTGACGACGCACTCGCCGCCCTTGCCCCTGGCCTCGATCACCACTCCCGAGACCGCACCCGGCTCGACGCCGGAGGTGCGGTGGGCCTCGAATTGGAGATCAACATTGGCACCGGCTGCGGTCCGCAGCCGAGCCCGGCCCGTCTCTGACTCGGGCCGTTCGATGTGCCAGCCGAGCATTGTGGAGAGCCAGCCGGCCAGCAGTGTCGGAGCGATCCGGTTATCCGTCTCCGCCTCCCCGTACGTGATCTCCACTCTCTCTATACCGGTCAGGAAGACCCGGCGGTCTCGGGGATTGAAGAATTGCGCCAGCACCTCTCGCCAACCGTGCAGCCGTGCCCATTGGAAATCGGCGAACACGGGCCGCGGGTGGTGTCGGGCGGCGGCCGCCGCCAGGTCCTTGAACATCGCCGTCGGCCGCTCGAATGCGCCGGAGTCGAGGATCACCGTGCTGGCGACCTCGAGGGATTCGTGAAAGCGCTCGGAGGTGAGCGGCGGGGAACCGGTCCACCAGAGATAGGTGTCAACGTCAGGGGCGAGCAGTGGATCGACCAGGCTCGGGATATGGTCCGCAGCCGGCCCGCGAACCCGCAGGAAGACCTCCTCGTACTGGCAGACGGCGCCATTCATCAGGGCGTGCGACCGCGAGCTGACCAGCGCATCGAGCCGGGTCTGCGAGCCGCCCGGCTCGTTCTGGACGATGAGTGCACGGCACGGGTGATGGCGCGCGAGCTCGGCGGTTATGGCTGCGGCGTGCTCGGCCTCCTCATTGCTGGCCGCGATCACCACGAGGTCGAGGACGCTGTTGCGCGGATGTATGTGACGGCCCGCGCTGACCTCCTGGCGGGCGGCATCGACGCGCAGCTGGTCAAGCTTGTGCAGGACCTGCGGGATCTTCACTGCGGTGCCCCGCCAGGAATGTTCGGCGGTTACGGTGCGTGCCAGGTCACCCCATCCTGCTTGATCAGATCGTCGGCCGCGCGCGGACCCCAGGTACCCGCGTCGTAGTTGGGAAAGCGGGTTCGCTGACTCCGCCAGCGCTGCTCCACCGGATCGATGATCGACCAGGCCGTCTCCACCTCGTCCCTGCGCGTGAACAGGGTCGCGTCGCCCACCATGCAATCGGCGAGGAGCCGTTCATAGGCGTCGGGCGCCTCGACCAGGAAGGATGAGGCATAGAGGAAATCCATGTTGACGCTGCGCATTCTCACTCCCGCGGCCGGCACCTTGGCGGCAAAGCGGAGCGAGATTCCCTCCTCAGGTTGGATGTGGAGTGTGATCGCATTCGGTTCGGCCTCCTGCATCGCCAGCCGGCCGAAGGTCAGGTGGGGCGGCTTCTTGAACTGGACGCGGATGGTCGTCGACCGCTTCGGCATTCGCTTGCCGGCACGCAGGTAGAAGGGGACTCCCGCCCACCGCCAGTTGTCGACGGTCAGGCGCAGGGCGGCGTAGGTCTCGGTCCGTGAATCCGCGCCGACCAGAGCCTCCTCGCGATAGCCCCGCACCGGCTCACCCTGCACCCACCCCGGACCGTATTGGCCGCGCACCGTCGCGGAGTCGAGTGCCGCACCCTCGAGCGGCGCCACCGCTTTCAGCACCTTGACCTTCTCGTCCCGCACCGACCCCTGCTCGAAGTCGACCGGGGGCTCCATGGCGACGAGGGTCAGCAGCTGCAGCTCGTGGTTCTGAACGATGTCGCGGAGTGCTCCGGCCCCCTCGTAGTATCCGCCGCGGCCCTCGACCCCGAGCTCTTCGGCGACGGTGATCTGGACGGCAGCGACGTGTTGGTTGTTCCAGATCGGCTCGAAGATGGAGTTGGCGAACCGGAAGGCGAGGATGTTCTGC
>CAXMLP010000314.1:0-3067 GCA_964194225.1 uncultured bacterium
GAGCGCGTTGATGGTGAAGTCGCGCCGGCGCAGATCGTCCTCGATGGTCGCCGGGCGGACGGCGGGCTTGCGGGAGTCGGGCCGGTAGCTCTCGCCCCGGGCAGAGGCGAATTCGATCCGCCGGCCCTGCCAGACCACCTGCGCTGTGCCGAAGCGTTCAAAGAGGACGGGGGCGGTCGACCCGGCGAGCTCGGCGAAACGGGTGGCCAGCTCGAGGCCGCGGCCGCCGCCGACGACCACATCGATCTCGCCGTCGCCCCCTCTCCTCAGGATGTGATCCCGGACATATCCACCGACCGCCCAGGCCGGTGCACCGAGCTCGGTCGAGGCTCGGTGGAGCAGCGGGAGAGCGGGATCCGCGATCAGAGGTTCGCCAGCGCCCATTCGACAGCGCCCACCAGCCCAACCTGGCTGCCGAGGGTTGCCCGCACCAGGCGTGGCCGTCGATTGCGGGTGATGAAGGGAGAGGTGCGGATGGGTTCATAGAGCCGGCGCCGGACGAGGGCCCAGGATGCGGTGATGCCGCCGCCCATCACGATCAGCTCGGGGTCAACCAGGTTGGCCAGGTTCATCAGGGCGATCCCGACCATGGCGGCTGCCTCCTCGACGACGGCCAGCGCTTCCGGCTCTCCCCGGCGGGCGGCGGCGAACACCTCGGCGGCGGGCTTCCCGGTCCGGTCCGCGATCGCGGCACCGCTCGCATACGCCTCCGTGCAGCCCCGGCTCCCGCACCGGCAGAGCCGGCCGGCAGGATCGAGAACCATGTGCCCAACCTCGCCCGCGCTGCCATGAGCGCCACTGTAAAGCCGCCCGGCGATGATCAGCCCGGCCCCGATCCCCGTGCTCCAGGTGACGTAGGCGAGGTCGCTCACCCCCCTCCCCGCGCCCCGGCGGTGCTCAGCCACCGCGGCGAGGTTGGCGTCGTTCTCCAGGTGAACCGGCGTCCGCAAGGCATCCCTGAGCATCGCCGCGAAGGGAACTGTGCGCGGCCAGCCGGCCAGGTTCGGCGGGTTCACCAGTGTCCCGCTTCGGGGATCACAGGGACCGGGCACGCCGACACCGACCGCCATCAGTCGCGCGCCGCCGGCCAGGCGCTCCACCTGGCGGACCACCCAGCTCACAGTTCCGGCGGGGCCGCCCAGCTCCGTTGTGCGCGCCCGGGCGATCGAGCTGATGCCACCGCCGCGATCAGCGATGGCAAGGCGAACCTGGGTTCCGCCGAGGTCGATGCCGACAATCACCTGCGCCAAGTTACTTTCTGAGGGTCCTCACATCGCCATCACGCCGGGTTATCCGCTGGGCATCCAGGTATTCGAGAAGGGCGAGCACCGGCCGGCGGCTGGCCGCCATCGCATCCCGCAGCCGAGCGACGGTGACACCGCCCTCCCGCTCGACGATTTCGGTCACCAGGGCCATCGCCGATTCGTAGGCGACCCGCGTGAAGGCGATGTCATCGGAGAGGCGGACCAGCTCGCCACTCTTGATCAGGGCGCGCAGCACCTCCGCGCCGGCCCCGGCCTCGCGCATCGCCTCGGGAAGCGAGGGTGGCGCGAAAGGCTCCCGCGCCAGCACCTGCACCAGCACTCTGGCGGGGCCGCCCCCGGGCGAATCCAGCTTCACCTCATGGCTGGGCAGCGCCGGCTCGCCCCGGCGATCCGCCATCAGCCCGTCACGCACCAGTTCGGTGACCACGACTCCGAAGGCGGCCGGGACCAGGCCGAGTCGGCTCTTCAGCTCCTCCCGAGGCATGCCCGGCCGGAGCGGGTGCGCCCGGTGATACTCAACCAGGAGCGACTGCGCGCGGGCGGCGATCGAGCTCCAGACCTCGGGCGCGAAGATCCAGCCTCCGGCGCGGCGGCCCTTCACTGTCGCCAGATCGGCGGCCGGGGCGAGGGTCGCCTTGAGAAGAGCCGCTTCGCTGATGCCACGACCGTATTTGTGCAGCTCCTCCTGCAGCACCTCGCCCGCCATCCGCCGCTCCAGCGACGCCGGCACTGCCGCGTCGTGGCGCGGGTGACGGCGCGGATCCACGTCGGCGAACCTTCCGCCCGCCAGCGTCGCGGCGGGGCTGGGGAGGCGGAGCACGAACCGGTCTCCCGGGCCGGCGGCGATCGGATCCGCCAGGTAGAGCTGGACCCAGCCCCGACCCCCGGCGGGAATCTCGTCGGTCTCCAGGACGATGGCGCGGGCCGCCACCTCGGCAGTGCCGGTGTGGAGCATCAGGGTCGCCCCATGTCGCAGCGAGCGCGGAGCGTCGCCCAGAACGGTGACCTCGGCATCGATGCGGCGGGTGGCGGCGAGGCTGCCCGGCCGGACCAGGACGTCGCCCCGTGCCACCTCGTCCTTCTCGATCCCGACCAGGTTGGCGGCGACGCGGGTGCCGGGGAGGGCGACCTCAACCTTCTGGTTGTGCTGCTGGAGACCGCGGACGCGGACCCGGCGCCGGCCGGGCATCACCTCCAGCTCTTCCCCCACCTTCAAGGACCCATCCACCAGGGTCCCTGTCACGACCGTGCCGAAGCCGCCGATCGTGAACACTCGGTCGACCGGCAGCCGCGGTCGGGCGGTGTCGGGGCGGGGGGCGGTCGCCTCCAGCAGCCGGTCGAGCCGCGCCCGCAGCTCGTCGAGGCCGGCACCGGTCAGGGCGGAAACCGCAACCACCTCAGTGCCCGCCAGGGATGTCCCCACCAGCCGTTCCTGGACCTCGGCGGTGACGAGCTCGAGCCATTCCGGCTCGACCAGATCGCACTTGGTCAGAACGACCAGTCCCTGGCGGATGTCGAGGAGATGAACAATCTCGAGGTGCTCCACGGTCTGGGGCATCACGCCCTCGTCAGCGGCTACAACCAACAAAACGGCGTCCAGCCCATGGACGCCCGCCAGCATGTTGCGGATGAACCGAGCGTGGCCGGGCACGTCCACGATACCGACGAGCCGGCCGCTCGGCAGCGTCAGGTAGGCGAACCCGAGGTCGATCGTCATCCCCCTTCGCTTCTCCTCGGCGAGCCGATCAGGGTCGATGCCCGTCAGGGCATGAATCAGGCTGGACTTGCCGTGGTCGATGTGG
>CAXMLP010000315.1:0-2799 GCA_964194225.1 uncultured bacterium
GCACCCACATCCATGCCGGAAGACCCACATTAATCAGTATCGATGCCCACCGGGCCGGGCGGACAATGCGGACAATTCAGGGAACGAACCGTCCCAGCTTGGAGTTGGAGACGTAGCCACGGAGGGAAACTATATGATACGCGCTCTCAGATCGCGCTCGCTCAGGGTCTGGCTCGGGATCGCCTGCGCCGGGGTGGTGGGCCTCTCCGGGCCGGCGATGGCGGATGCCAGCGCGAGCAGCGTGCAGCTGTACACCGGGCCGACCACCGGTGGCGTCCCGACCACCCACACCGACCGGTCGCAGTTCAAGAGCTGTGCCGATCCCGCCCCGGGGCAGCCGATTCAGACGGCCACACCGGAGGAGGTGGGGCTGGACTCGCACGTCCTCCAAGAGGCCGCCGACTTCCACACCCAGAAGCTGCAGGAGACGATGTTCGTCGTCCGCTTCGGCTGCCTTGTGAAAACCGGAAACCTCAACGCGCTCTTCGACCACACCCCGAAGCACCAGTGGAGCGTCACCAAGGCGTGGTCCACGATGGTGCTGGGCCGGGCGCTGACCCTCGGCTATCTCGGCGTCGAGGACCACGTGGGCAAGTACTTCCCCAACGTCGGGGATGCCGCGCACCGCGCGATCACCATCAACCAGCTGCTCCATCACACCCAGGGGACCCACATGAACTGGACCCGAGAGGTCCAGGTCCCGGGTCCGGACCGGGTCTCGGAGTTCTTCTCCCTGCCCATCGAGCACCAGCCCGGAACCTACTTCCAGTACAGCCAGACGGGACCGGGACTGCTCAACGCCATCGTAGAGAAGGCGGTCGGCCAGGACTTCCAGAAGTTCGCCCAGGAACAGCTCTTCGGTCCCCTGGGGATCAAGCGCAGCGACTGGTACTGGATGCGCGACCGGGCGGGCTGGACGGAGGGCTACTCGCTGCTCCACATCCCCGCCCTCGACATGCTGCCGCTCAGCCAGCTGATGCTGGAGGGGGGCGCCTACCGTGGCACGCAGCTGATCGACCCGCAGTTCATGAGGGACGCGCTGGTCGGCTCGGCGTCCAATCCTGCCTTCGGCTACCAGACCTGGCTCAACAGCGCTCCCTTTCATGTGACGATCGGCCTCCCCAAGCGAGAGACCAACGACCGCGCGACGGTCGCGAGCGCGCCCAACGACATGTTCTTCACCTGGGGCTGGCGGGGTCGCCACAACTTCATGATGCCGAACCTCGGGATGACGGTGGTCACCACGTCGTTCGACCACGACTTCGACTATGGGCCGACCGACGTGCACACCTTGCCCGCCGCCCAGGGTGAGCAGGAGGATGGCTACCACGAGTTCTTCCGCATCCTGATGCGGTCGGTGAAGGACCAGCGCGTGTCCGACCCCGGACCCTGGAAGTACGGCACCAAGACGGCGCAGAGCAATTCCGATCCGATGCAGTTTCTCGAGCCCGTCCAGACTGTGGACGGCAAGGCCAGTGGCGACCCCATGAACAACGGGGGCGTCATGCAGAACCTCCAGGACATTCCGGGGGCGGAGACCGGGAATCCACCCTCGGTCCCCTTCCACTAGACCCGGTCTCCCGTGATCCTGGTACCGCAGCGCCGGACCCAGCCGGCGCTGCGGTATGCCACCTCATTGGCGGCGCTGGCCGCAGCGATGCTGGTGGGTGGCTGTGGTGTCGATCAGAACGCCGGCGTCGCGACCGGCCAGGGGAGCCCGACGATCGCCGGGCCGGTGCGCTCGCCGGCACCCGCCCCCACCCCCGGGGGAATGGACATCGCCCGGTTCTACGGCCTGCTCGCCCGCAACGGGGATGTGCAGGTGCTCCAGCGCAATGGCCTCACCCAGGACCGGATCACCGAGCTGTTCCGCCGGGCCTGCGACGAAATCCGTCGAGGCCGTTCTCCTGGCGAGGTGTTCGTCAGGTACCGCGACGCGGCGGCCGCCGGGCAGCAGGGGCAGGAGAGCGAGACGGTGGCCAACGCCTTGGCGGACGCCTGGGGGGCAGGGATCCCTACCTTCTGCCCAGATGTCGCCGGGAGGTAGCCTGCGGCGCTGGGCACGGCGGTCATGGTTTCGAAAGGGACGCCGGCGGACAGTCGGGCCATGGACATCCACCCCGCTCTCCGAGGCGCCGCCTGGGCACGCAGCCTCCCGGCCGGCGGCAACCCCGTCGACGCCGAGACCCTGGCCGCCGTCGTCTCCGCGCTGGCCGAGCGGCCCGATCTCTGGGCGGAGCTGGTCCAGCACACCCCGCGGATGCGCTGGTACGAGCGGGTGGCGCTGACCGACACCGTCGAGGTCTGGCTGATCGGCTGGTGCTGGGGACAGCACACCTCCCTCCATGACCACGGCGGCGCCTCGGGCGCGGTGGCGGTGGTCGGCGGCACCCTCCGCGAGACCGTGGTGCCGGCGCCGGGATGGCCGTCGCGGTCGCGGCTGCTGCACACCGGCTCGCTGCTGCGGGTGCCTCCGACCACGGTGCACCGGGTCGGCAACGTCCATCCGCTGGCGGCGACGAGCATCCACGCGTACTCGCCTCCCGGGCTGGAGATGACCACCTTCGACCCGGCGCTGCCGGTGCCCGCGCTGGCGGCGGCCTGATGTCCGCCGTCGACGTTCTGCTCGCCGAGGCCCGCGCCGGCCTGGTGCGCCTCGACCCCGTGGCCGCGTCCGCGGCGGTCGACGACGGGGCGCTCCTCGTCGACATCCGCCCCGAGGCGCAGCGGCGCGCCGAGGGAGAGGTCCCCGGGGCGCTGCTGATCGAGCGCAACGTGCTGGAGTGGCGGCTGGACCCC
>CAXMLP010000316.1:0-4126 GCA_964194225.1 uncultured bacterium
GAGCGGGAGTGCTCGATCCAGCGCCGGCACCAGAAGATCATGGAGGAGACACCCTCCCCCGCTGTGACGCCCGACATCCGGCGCCGGATGGGCGAAGCGGCGGTCGCCGCCTGCCGGGCGGCGGGTTACCAGAATGCCGGCACGGTCGAGTTCATCTTCAGCGAGGGGGAGTTCTACTTCCTCGAGGTCAACGCCCGGCTGCAGGTCGAGCACCCCATCACGGAGATGATCACCGGCATCGATCTGGTCAAGGAGCAGATCCGCGTCGCGGCGGGTTTCCCGCTCGGGTTCCGCCAGCAGGATGTCACCTTCACGGGGCATGCCATCGAAATGCGAATCAACGCTGAGAATCCAGCCCGCAATTTCATGCCGAATCCTCGGCGGATCTCCCGCTGGGTCACGCCGTCCGGCCCCGGGGTGAGGGTGGACAGCGGCTACGGGCCGAGCGCCGACGTGCCGGCCAACTACGACTCGCTGATCGCCAAGCTGATCGTCCATGGCGCGGACCGAGCGGAGGCGATCGCCCGTGCGCAGCGGGCGTTGCGGGAGTACGTGGTCGGGGGGCCGGCCACGACCATCCCCTATCACCGGGCGATCCTGGCCAGCCCCGATTTTCGCGCCGGCAAGCTGACGACCAGCTTCATCGCCGATCACCCTGAGCTGATTGAAGAGATGAAGCGGTTCGAGCTGGAAACGTCGCCGATGGACTACACATCGATTGACGGCCGCAAGGTCGCCGCCGCCGCTGCGGCCGTTGCCGCGATGGGCGGCTGAGGGGTGTCCGGGCCCCCTTTCAAGGTGATCGGTAGCCGGGAGCTGGCTCGCCACGGCCGCGTCGCCCTGCTCGCCGACGAGGTCGTCTGGCCAGACGGCACGGAGTCGACCTATGGCGTCCTCCAGCAGCCGGAGGCGGCTCTCGTGGTCGCTCTCAGCCATCAGGACACCACCTTTCTCGTCCGGCAGTGGCGGCACTCCTGGGCCGCCGACGCCTGGGAGCTCCCCGCCGGCACGGCGGAGGAGGGGGAGAGCCCGGCACAAACTGCCCGCCGAGAGCTGGTGGAGGAGGCCGGTCTGGAGGCCTCCCGCTGGGACTCGCTCGGAACGGCTCGGGCGACCGCCATCTCGACCATGCGATTCCACATCTGGTTGGCGCGTGGACTCACCCGCGTCGATCGCCGGCCGGAGATCTACGAGCAGGACATGCTGGTGCGTGAGCTGCCCCTCGCTGAAGCCCTCGCGCTCGCCTCCGATGGCACCATCCAGCACGCTGGAAGCATCGCGGCGCTGTTTCGCGCCCAGCGACTCCTGGAGCTGAAGTGACCAGCCCAAGCGAGCTGTTGCAGCAGCTGATCAGGTTCGATACGACCAATCCGCCCGGCCAGGAGAGGGCCTGTGTCGAGTACATCGGCGGTCTGCTCACGGAGGCCGGGATCGAGTGGAAGACCTACGCGGCGCGGCCGGAGCGCCCGAACCTGGTGGCGCGCCTCAGCGGCGGCCCGGGTCCCGGACTGATCCTGCAGGGCCACGTGGACGTCGTCACCACGATCAACCAGAAGTGGTCCCGGCCGCCCTTCGGCGGCGAGCTGGTGGACGGCTGGATCTGGGGCCGGGGCGCGCTCGACATGAAGAATGGCGTCGCGATGATGGTCTCCGCCTTCCTTCGCGCCAAGCGTGAGTCGGCGCCCCTGCCGGGGGATCTGATCCTGGTGGTGCTCGCCGACGAGGAGGCGGGAGGCGTCGAGGGAGCGGAGTGGCTGACCGACAACCATCCCGAGCTCTTCGCCGGTGTCCGCTTCACCATTGGTGAGGGTGGTGGCTACAGCCACGAGGTGGCCGGCCGTCGCTTCTACGACGTGATGGTCTCCGAGAAGCGGGGCTGCCAGCTGCGCGTGACCCTGCGGGGCCCCGGTGGACATGGCTCCCTGCCGTTGCGCGGGGGCGCCATGGCAAAGCTTGGGGCGCTGCTGACCGTTCTGAACGCACGCCGGCTGCCCGTGCATCTCACGACCCCCGTCCGGCTCCAGCTCGAAGCCATGGCCGAAGCGCTCGGCGACTCGGACGGCGAGCCCTACCGGCGCCTCCTTGACCCCGCTCAGACCGACCGGGTGCTGGATGAGCTGGGGATTCTCGGCCGCAACCTGGATGCAGCCCTTCACAACACTGTCAACGCGACCATGGTCCAGGGCGGACTCAAGATCAACGTCATCCCCAGCGAGGTGCACCTCTCGCTCGACGGCCGGCTGCTGCCCGGCTCGGGACCCGAGGACATGGTTGCCGAGGTCCGCTCCCTCATCGGCCCCGAGCCCGAGATCGAGGTGGTCAAGCTCGCGCCTGCCCAGCCTGAACCTGACCTGAGTCGCTTCGAGGTATTGGCCGCAATTCTCAGGGAGCTGGACCCCGAGGCGATCGCGGTTCCCTACCTGGTCACCTGTGGCACCGACGGCCGCCATTTCGCCAAGCTTGGCATCAGCACCTACGGATTCACGCCCGCCACCCTGCCGGCGGATTTCGACGGCTGGGGCTCGATCCACGACGCCGATGAGAGGATCCCTGCCGCGGCGCTGGATTTCGGCGCCGAGGCCATCTTCCGCGCGGTCCAGAGGCTGTGATCAGACAGCTCTGGCTGGACCGGCCCGAGAAGCGGAACGCTCTCCGGCTGGCGGACGTAACCCGGCTGCGGTTGGAGATCGAGGAGGCGGCCGCCGACCCCCTTGTCGCCGGCATCGTCATCGGGGCACAGGGCCCCGATTTCTGCGCCGGCATTGACATCAACGAATTCGCAGCCGGAACTGAGGAGTCAATTGGCCGGCTCATCCATGAGCTCGGCGGGCTCTGCGCGGCGGCTCGCCGGGCAGCCAAGCCGGTGGCGGTCGCGGTGCAGGGTCACTGCGTCGGCGGAGCGCTGGAGCTTGCGGTCTGCTGCGACTTCCGCATCTGCACCCCCAACGCCAGCTTCTCGATGCCGGAGGTCGCCATTGGAATCCCCTCGGTGATCGATGCCGCCCTCCTCGAGCGATACGTCGGCCTGGGTCGCGCCCGCGAAATGATCCTGACCGCCGACCCCATGCTCGCGACCGAGGCATTGACGCGGGGACTGGTCAACCGGGTGGTCGAGCCGGACCGGCTTCAAGACGAGGCGGCGGAGCTCCTCGAACGGGTGACCAGGCACCTCCCCAGCGCGATCGCAACCCAGAAGCGACTCTTCCAGGAATGGATCGACCTGCCCTACCAGGAGGGTTTGGAGTCGTCAGCCCGAGCGCTGGTGGAATCATTCCGGAGCGGGCTGCCCCAGGAGCTCGCTCGCCGCCGCCTCGCGGGACGTAGCTGAAAGCTAGCCAGAGATGGCCGGCGCAGTGAACTCGTACTCGTAGTTGCCGCCCGCCAGCTGCTGGCCGGCGATGTCCTTGAGCACAGTGCTGACGATCAGCCGGTAGCGCTGGCCGGCAACCAGTTGAGCAGTGAGGATGACCTGCCGCTGCGCATATCGGCTGCTCACCGGTAGTGCCGAGCCATCGGCGGCAGCCAGCTTCAAGCCGGCGGCGACCGTTTCGGGGTTGAGGTCGCTGTCGAAGATGATGACCAAGCCGGTCGGCTGGACCTGGACGGCGTTGACGGTCGGCCCCTTGCCCAATGGTCGGGCCGGGCTGTCGGCGACGGAATCGATCTTCAGATCGACGGCCGCCTGGCCGGTCACCACCAGGGTCAACTGCTCGTCGATGTAGCGAACCTCGGTGTCATGGTCGTCGGCGAGGATCAGTCGCACCAGGAATCTCTGGGTCGTTCCGTCGTCGGCGACGCGCTGGCTCGAGACCAGGAAGAACCGCTTGAGGTGTGGCTCACCGGCCGAGGTCAGCGGGCCGGCGGTACGCGCCGCGCTGGCAGTCAGGTACTTGCCGGCGCCGGTCGCGTCGCGGGTGATGCGAGCGGTTTCGAACGCGGTGATCAGCGCAAACCCCTGGTCGAGCGAGGCCACCCCGGGTGTCGTGATCTTGAGGTCGGCCAGCCAGATGCTGCCCGTGCGGGAAAAGCCGAACCTGTCCCCGGCCGGTGCCCCCACGGGAGCGAGGTAGATGCCGGCGGAGAGGGCCACCTGCCCGCTGGCATCGGGATGGACTGCCTGGAGACC
>CAXMLP010000317.1:0-3251 GCA_964194225.1 uncultured bacterium
CCCCAGTGGGGTCCGCCCGTCGATCACCTGTCTTGTGTTGCAGATGCGGGAAAATCAGCTGCCGACTGCCGAGCCAACGGCACTGAACTTGTTGGAGGCACTCGTGCCAAGCACGGAAACGGCACCGATGCAGACGACGGCGATCAGGGCCACGAGGAGTGCGTACTCCACGAGGCTGGCGCCACGCTCGTCATTGCTGAACCGGGCCCGCAGGAAGGGGGCGCAATAGCGCTCCCAGTAGGTAATGAGGTCCACGTCTTTACTCCTTTTAGGGGTTTGCTGCGGCCCCGGGGGGCTCACATAAGGAGTATCGGCACCACCTGTATGAGCCTCGATAGGTTCATCGGCCCATTTGTGTAGTCGATGCCGCTCACGCGGTCAGAACCCTCAATCCAGACGGATAATGCCCATCCGCACGGCACGGAGGACCGCCTGGGTGCGGTCCCGGGAATCCAGCTTCTGGTAGACGGAGGCGAGATGGTTTTTCACCGTCTTGACGCTGATATAGAGGCGTTCGGCCACTTCGGTCGTGGAGGCGCCTTCGGCGATGAGCTGGAGAACCTCTTCCTCGCGTTTGCTGATGATTGGGTCCGCCGGCCGGGCCGGCACCGTCCCTGCCTCCGGGCTGGAGGATTGGATCTCGAGCGGAGCGCTCCCCTCTGGCTCCGGTCGCTCCGGACGATGAGCCTCGGCCAGCATGGCGGCGGCCACCTCAGGGGTGAGCGATGCGTCACCAGACGCGGCCTGGTGAATGGTGCGCACCACGTCATCCGTGGTGCAGTCCTTGACCAGGTATCCGGCCGCTCCGGCGCGAAGCGCGCGGACCAGGACCTCCTGATCGGCGTGCATGGTCAGCATCACGACCTGGACGGACGGCGTCTCCCGTTTGATGATTCGCGTGGCCTCGACACCGTCAAGGCCCGGCATCGACACATCCATCAACACCACGTCGGGGAGCAGCTCGGCGGCGAGGCGGACCGCCTCGACGCCGTCTGAAGCCTCCCCCGCCACGCCGACGCCGTTGGCTTCGAGCGAGCGACGGAGGCTTTCCCTGAGCATCGTGTGGTCGTCGGCCAGCAGGACGCGAACGGTCATTGGCTGAGCCTATGCCCTCTCATCCTCCACCCAGACTGCATCGCAACGTCGTGCCCCGGCCAGGTCTGGAGTCGAGGAGAAGCCGAGCGCCGATGGCGTCAGCGCGCTCTCTCATGCCCACGATGCCGTACGAACCTCGGCTCGATGTAGCCCGGTCGGGGAACCCCTGGCCGTCGTCGGCCACTTCGAGGAGGGCGCCGGACTCGTCACATCGCCAGCTGACGCTGATACAGGTGCACTTGGCGTGACGCTCGGCATTGGTCACCGCCTCCTGCGCGATCCTCCAGAGTTCGCGTTCCTGGGGAAGGGGCAAGCGGCGGGTAGTGTTGAATTGGAACTTCACCTCGACCCCGGTCCGCGACCGGACTCGTTGGAGGAACGCCTCCATGATGGCGACCATGTCCTGGGTCTCGGAGACGTCGGTGCGCAGGTCGTACAGGGTGTCCCGTACCTCGCTGACCACGGTGCGAACATCTCGGCGCAGCTTCACCAAATCGGGGTGCACCGCCAGGTCCTGCGCGCCGGCCGTGATCCGGTCCAGCTCGAACGCGAGGTAGGCGAGCGACTGGCCGACGCGGTCATGCAGATCTCGGGCAATGCGGGTTCGTTCCTCATCGGCCCCGACAGTGCGGAGACGGCCGAACCACCGGGCATTGTCGATCGCCAGCGCGGCTTGTTCGGCCAGACCCTCCATGAGACCGACTTCCCTCGTCCGCAAGCGGCCCGGCTCCCGGTGCTCGACCGCCAGGAGCCCAATCAAGGTGTCGCGTGCCCGGAGGGGGGCATACAGGCCGCATCGCGAGGTGAAAGACAGACCGGGCTCCGCCTCGTTGGGGAGATCGGCGACCAGGAGCGCACCGGCGCGCTGGGTGACCCGCTCCAGCGGACCCGGCAGCTCATGCTCGGGGTAGCTGTGCGGAAGTCGGGTTCCCTCGCTGGCCATCACCGTCCAGCTGGCCGGCGACTCCTCGCGAAGCAGGATCGCGATCATGTCGGGCTCGAACAGCTCCCTCAAGCGCTGAATGGTCGACGTGATGGTCTCTCCGAGGTCGAGCGAGGCGGGCAGCGTCTGGGCCACCCGGTGAAGGTCGACCAGGAGGTCGTTGGCCTCCGACAGCCGGCTGACCCGATCTAGAGCCAGGGAGGTGCGCGCCTCCGCCTCATAGAAGACGCTGCGGGCGTAGCCCGTCACCATGCTGATGAGGAGCAGTTCGCTGCCCCACACGATGGTGATCTCGGCCGTCGCGGTGGGCACGAGGAGGTGGAACGGCAAGGCCACCCCGACGACCGCCAGCCCGGCTGTGGTCAGGCCGAGTTGGGCTCCGCCCGCGAAGCTGGCGGCGACGATGGCGGTGGCAAGGCAGAAGAAGAACGGAGACAGCCAGTAGCCGGTGAAGACGACGGCTACCCAGAAGAGCATGACCTCGGTCAGGAGCGGAAGCTGTGCCCGCGGACTGTGCCGACTGTAGGTCAGCGGCCGGAAGCTTCGGTAAAGGGCGTAGGCCACCAGCACGGCAACCCACCCGAGGCGACGGCCGAAATGGCCGCTCGACTGGGCCAGGGCGACGGCGACGCCGAGCGTGCCCCAGCGCACGGCGATAATGAGCGGCCGGAAGGCGGCCAGCTCGTTGACCTGGACGTTTAGCGCCCGAGGCCCTTGATGATCGAGGCGCCGGCCGGCCCCAGGATCGCGGCGAGAATGGCGGGAAAGATGAAAAGTACGAGTGGGAACAGGATCTTGACCGGCAGCTTGCTGACCTTTTCCCGCGCCCACTGACGCCGCCTGATCCGCAGCTCCGTCGCCTGAGTGTGGAGCACTCTCGCGATCGGTAGTCCGAGCACGTCGGCCTGTGTCAGGGCGAGCACGAAGTTCGATAGTTCTGGCACCTCGGTTCGTCGTTTGAGATTTAGCAGCGGCTCCCGCCGGGGAGACCCAATTCCATCTCCTTCAGGCTACGGGAGAACTCATCGGCGAGTTGCGATGTGAAGTTAGTGCACACCACATCGAGTGCTTGTTCGAAGCCCAGCCCAGCTTCGACCGAGATAGCGAGCAGATCGAGGATATCTGGGAGGTCCCGGAAAATGGCGTCATTCTCGGGCAATGACATTGCGGCTTCGCCGCCCCGACCGGGGCCCCTATCCCACCGGTGGGGCGG
>CAXMLP010000318.1:0-3112 GCA_964194225.1 uncultured bacterium
GAGCCGATGAAGGCGAGCCCGTCCGTGCCGGGGTTGCGGGCGATCTCGTCGCCGACCACCGGTCCCGGCCCGGTGACCAGGTTGAACACGCCCGGCGGCAGCTCGGCATCGACGATGCAGTGCGCGAGCGCCACCGCGCACAGCGCCGTCGAGGGGGCCGGCGTCCACACCACCGAGTTCCCGCACGCCAGCGCCGGTGCGATCAGCTCGGCCGGCATCGTGTAGGGCCAATTCCACGGGCTGATCACGCCGACCACGCCGCGCGGGCGCCGCACGAGCAGCACGCGCTTGCCGGGAGAGACTGAGTTCGGGAGCTCGCCGCCGAGGCGCTTGGCGTCCTCGGCCGCCATCCGCCAGTACTCGATCAGCTCGTCCACCTCGTCGTAGGCTTCCGCGCGCAGCGGCTTGCCCTGGTCGAGAGTCAGCGTCCGCGCTAGGTCATCGCGGCGACCCTCGATGATGTCGCCGATCACGTGCATCTTGGCCGCTCGCTCGAATGCCGTCAGGTTCGCCCAGCCGTCGGCCGCCTCGCGGGCGGCGCCGATGGCGCGGCGAGCATCCTCCCGGTCTCCCTGGGGGATAGTCGCGATCACCTCGCCGTTGGCGGGGCTCGAGGCTTCGAACGTCTCGCCACTCAGGCTGGGCTGCCATTCGCCGCTTAGAAACATCTGCTGCACGGTGCCTGTGGCCATCTCGGTCCTCGCTGAAGCCCTGCGTTGACACAGTTAGACAACTGATATATAACAGGCGGATCAGCACGGGGTCAATCGTTTGTAACCGGAGGCGACAGGCCGGTGGCCGTCCGTCTCACCATGTTTTCCGACGAGCCGCGCATGGCATCACCGCGTGGGCTGGGGAGGTTGATCGATGGCAGCCGTAGAGGCGGGTCGCAGCACCGGGGATCCTGGCGACAGCAGCGAACTGGCGGGCTTTGGCTACAAGCAGGAGCTCGATCGATCACTGGGAAGTTTTTCTTCGTTCGCCGCAGGCTTCAGCTACATCTCAATTCTCACCGGCGTCATACAGCTGTTCGCATTCGGGTTCCTGTTCGCGGGCCCTGCCGTCTGGTGGACCTGGCTGATCGTCCTCGGCGGCCAGATGATGGTCGCGCTGTGCTTCGCCGAGATGGCGGGGCAATACCCACTCGCCGGGTCGGTCTACAACTGGTCAAAGCGCGTCGCCGGAGACTTCGCCTCGTGGATGACGGGGTGGATCTACGTGGTTGGCTCGATCGTCACGGTGGCAGCGGTTGCTGTCGCCTGGCAGGTCGTATTGCCGCAGGTGACGACGAAGTTCCAGATCCTTGGCAATGCCGCCGACGCCGGGACGTATGTCACCAAGGGTGGCGCGCAGAACGCATTGCTGCTCGGCGCGATCCTCGTGGTGTTCGGGACCGTCATCAACATGCTCGGCGTCAAGATCATGGCGCGGATCAACAACTTCGGAGTGCTGGCGGAGCTGATCGGCGGGTCGCTCCTGGTCATCCTGATCCTGTTCAACGCCCATCGTGGCCCCGGGATCATCCTTCACAACCTCGGCCTCGGCAAGGGCCACAGCTGGCACTACTTCGGCGCGTTCATCATCGGCGGAATCATGAGCGCTTACGTGATGTACGGGTTCGACACGGCCGGGACGCTGGCCGAGGAAACGAACGACCCACGACGAAACGCGCCTCCGCAGATCATTCGTGCGCTGATCGCCGCATCGATCATCGGCGGGCTGCTGATCCTGTTCGCCCTGATGGCGGTGAAGAACATCAACGATCCGAACATCACGACCCTCGGCCTGCCCTTCATCATCAAGCAGGCGCTGGGCAACACGGTGGGGAATGTGTTCCTGGTCGACTCGGCGCTCGCGATCAGCGTCTGCACGCTCGCGGTGATGGCCGCGTGCATCCGGCTGCTGTTCGCCATGGCCCGTGACGGCCGGCTTCCGTTCGGCACGCACATCGCTCGCGTCTCGGGACACCGCCGCGTGCCGATCGTTCCCGCCCTAGTGGTCGGCTTCCTCGCGCTGTGCATCCTCGCCATCAACATCGGCAACCAGAGCGCTTTCCTGGCCCTCACCTCAGTGGCCATCGTGATGTTCTACATCGCCTATCTCGGCGTCACTGGCGGAATGCTGGTCAAGCGGCTCCGGGGCCAATGGCCCCGGCCGGACCATGGTCCGTACTTCTCGCTGGGACGGTTCGGGTTCCTGGTCAACCTCGGGGCCGTGCTCTATGGAGCGGTCGTGGCGGTCAACATCGCATGGCCGCGCTCGGCCGTTTACGACTCGCTTGCGGGCACCAAGGATGCGGCCGGCCATGTGATTCCCGGCCACTGGTACTGGCAGTACATCGCCATCCTGTTCATCGGGATCGTGGTGCTCATCGGCTCGATCTACTACTTCGCCGTCTACAACCGCAAGCCGATCGAAGTGCTGGCCGAGCATCGTGCTGAGGTTCCGTCGCTGCCCGGCGCTCCGCTGGGCGAAATGGCGCCGTGAGTGACGCGGGGGAATTCGACTATCTGATCGCCGGCGGCGGCACGGCGGGCTGCGTGGTCGCCGCCCGGCTCTCAGAGGACCCCAACGTAACGGTGTGCCTGCTCGAGGCGGGCCCCTCCGACGTCGATGACCAGCGAATCCTCCGCCTGGAGGACTGGATGTTCCTGCTCGACTCGGGCTACGACTGGGATTACCTGGTCGAACCCCAGGAAAACGGAAACAGCTTCCTGCGTCACGCGCGGGCCAAGGTGCTGGGTGGGTGCTCCTCCCACAACTCCTGCATCGCGTTCTGGACGCCCAGGGAGGATCTCGACGAATGGTCCGCGATGGGCTGCGAGGGGTGGAGCTCGTCCGATTGCTGGCCGTTGATCAAGCGCCTCGAGACCAACGACGGGCCTGGCGAGCATCACGGTCGCGACGGCCCGGTGAACATTCGCACCGTGCCGCCCGAGGATCCGTGCGGGGTGGCAGTGCTCGAGGCTGCCGCGCAGGCAGGGCTGCCGACGTCGCGGTTCAACGAGGGCCAAACGGTCACCAACGGGGCCGGGTGGTTTCAGATCAACTCTGCGGCCGACAACACCCGGATGTCCTCCTCGCACGCCTACCTGCATCCGATCATCGGCTC
>CAXMLP010000319.1:0-2649 GCA_964194225.1 uncultured bacterium
CCCGATCCACAGGTCTTGACTATTTCTCGAACTCGTCGCCGCCGAGCCGAGCGGCGGTGTCGGCCGGGCGGAGGCAGGCCCGGAGCCGCTCGGCGACCTTGCACAGCACCTGATCTCCGGCCGCGTGTCCGAGGCTGTCGTTGACATCCTTGAACCCGTCGAGGTCAACGAAGAGGACAGCGAGCACGCCAGGCCTGCGGTCGGCCCGCGGCGGCGGCTGTCCGTGGCGGCCAAACAGGCAAAGACGCCGATGACGCTCGCGTACATGGCGGCCTGGGTCAGGTCGTATCCGCGGATGAGGGCGAAGCAGAAGATCCCGGCCATGTGGAGGCGCAGCAAATAGGAGAGGGTGCGATGCCGACCCGCCACACGTCCTCGCTAAGGGACTGACCTTTCGGCAGGTAGCTGATCGCGGAGCGAACCGACCGCTTGGCACCCGACGACAGGTCGCGCCAACTGTGGGGGATGGGGCCTGCGATGCGGAAACCGGCCGGCCAGGCTCGCCGAGGCCCAAAGAAGGCATAGAAGAGCGTTTGGCAGCACCGGGCCGACCTGTAGGCTCATTTTGCCTATAGCCGGACCGGGCCAGATGTCAACGTTTGACAACGGGGAGTAGCGCAGTGGTAGCGCTCCTGCTTTGGGGGCATCGCCCGTTCAACGCTGTGCCGACCTGCCGTTTCCCTCTTGAGTCCTGAGCGGAACAGCCGGAGCTATGTGTACTGGTCACCAAATTCTACCGGGCTGACCGACCGATGACGGCAAGAATGAGGACTACGTCGGATGGCAAAGGGGTGAACGCTATAGACAAACCCGCCGATCAACACCTGACCCAAATCTTCGCGGTGAGATACTGAGATGCTCGAACGACACATTGGGCCTGACCCGGTTTGACGGACATCCACGATCAGGGGCGAAGCCCCGGAAAGGATGTCCATTATGGAGACCATGGGGAAGAGAAAGGCACCCCGGCCTCGCAGGTCGTTCACCCCGGAGTTCAAGGCGGAGGGGTCGAGCTGGTCCGCCAGCCCGGCAACACCGCCGGCAGCGTGGCCCGGGAGTTGAAGCTGACTGAGACGGCGGTGCGGGCGTGGGTGAAGCAGGCTGACCTGGACACCGGCCGGCGAGCCGATGGCCAGACCTCGGCGGAGCGGGCCGAGTTGGTCGCGTTGCGCAAGGAGCTTCGAGAGACACGCGAGGAGCGCGACATCTTGAAGCGAGCGGTGGCTTTCTTTGCCCGGGAGACCCGGTGAGCGCGTTCGCGTTCGTCGAGGCGGAGAAGGTTGAGCATCGCAACGTCCACAAGGCGTGCGAGCTGTTGGAGGTCTCCCGGTCCGCCTTCTATGAGTGGTCCCAGCACCGTCCGTCTCGTCGGGTGCTCGACGACGAGGCGCTCGGGGTGCGCATCGAGGAGATCCACGCCGAGTCGCGTGGCACCTATGGCTGGGCGAGGGTGCACGCCGCGCCGCGCCGGGAGGGGGTGCACGTGTCGCGCAAGCGGGTGGCCCGGATCATGCGCCGGCGGGGGCTGATCGGCCGGTGCCGGCGGCGGTGGACCAAGACCACCATCTCCGATCCCGAAGCGGCGGCCGTGGATCTGATCAAGCGGGTAATCGGGCCGGGCACCGTGGAGGTCGACCGGGTCTATGTGGGCGACATTACCTACATCTGGACGTGGGAGGGCTGGCTGTACCTGGCCCCCGTGATCGACCTGTCGTCTCGGCGGGTGGTGGGCTGGTCGATGGCCGAGCACATGCGGGCCGAGCTGGTGTGCGACGCCCTGCGCATGGCCATCAACCCCCGCCGACCGGGCCCGGGGCTGATGTTTCACTCCGACCGGGACACGCCCAGTACACCTCGGCCGACCTTCGCCCAGCTCCTCGAGGCCAACCAGATGGTCCAGAGCTTCTCCCGGCCCCGCCAGTGCTGGGATAACGCCGTAGCCGAGAGCTGGTTCGCGTCGCTCAAAGAGGAATGCATCTACCGCCGCTCGTGGCCCCTCAGGGCTCAGGCCCGACACGCCGTGTTCGACTACATCGAGGTGTTCTACAACCGCCAGCGGCTTCACTCCTCGCTGGGCTACCTCACCCCCGTCGAGTACGAAGAGATCCACCAACCAAAGGCGGCTCAGGCCGCATAATCAACCTGTCCGGCAAACCGGGTCAACCCCGGTCGGTTCAGCGGCCAGCAAGGCTGGGGGGTGCATGAGCTGGCTGAATGTCGGCAAAGTGGCTGAGTCGATTCCACGAGGGAAGCTCTCGGGCGAGCCAGCGCACCCCCTCGACGCGGATGTCGCCATGGCGAAGGGCGTCGCTCCAGCTGCGCCGGCCCATGTGCCAGTGGGCGAAAACCTGGGAGTCGGCGCGAACCACCAGATCCTCTTCGAAACCTGGATACTTGACGCAGACCTCGCCCGAGCCACCTTCGAGCACCAGCCAGAACCGGTTGTTCCGGGCGAGGTCTGGGAACTCGAAACGCACGACGACCCGCCGGTCGGGTAGCCGGTTGCTGTCGAGGCTGTTGCACATCGACCAGAGCACCACGTAGGGGTCGAGGTGCTCGGGGGCGACCTCCAGCCATCGAGCTCCCCAGGTTCCCAGCGCGACACAGACCTCCCATAGTTCCTCGCCGGACGCGGTAGGAATGTAGATG
>CAXMLP010000320.1:0-3431 GCA_964194225.1 uncultured bacterium
CGCGGCCAGGAGTCGGCCGGCATCGCGGTCGGCGACGGTGTGGGAGTGGCGGTGCATAGAGCCATGGGTCTGGTCAACCAGGTTTTCAGCCCCGAGAGCCTCAGTGAGATGCGCGGATCCGTCGCGCTGGGCCATACGCGCTATTCGACGACGGGCTCCAGCCGGGCCGAGAACGCACACCCGGTCCCCCTCCGCCACCCGGTGCTCGGGCCGGCCGCGATCGCCCACAACGGCAACCTCCTGAATGCGTCAGCCCTTCGCCGGGAGCTGGAGGAGCAGGGCGTCCAGTTCGACACCTCGCTCGACACCGAGGTCATGGCGCGGCTTCTCGAGCACACTCACGGCAAAACCTGGGCCGAGGTGATCAGCCACGCCTTCGCTCGTGTGGTGGGCGCCTATTCGTGCGGTGTGATCACTCCCCGCGAGGTGATCGCGATCCGCGATCCGTTTGGCTTTCGCCCCCTCTGCCTCGGTTTCATCCCGCGCGCCTCGGGCCAGCCGACCCACGTCTTCGCCTCCGAAACCTGTGCCCTCGACACCGTGAACGCGACCTTCGTGAGGGAGGTCTCGCCGGGTGAGATGGTCGTGATGGATGACCACGGCGTCAGCAGCAGCATCTTCCAGAAGCAGAGCCGCCACGCGATGTGCGTCTTCGAGTTCATCTACTTCGCCCGCCCGGACTCGATCCTAATGAACTGTGAGTTGGAGGAGGCGAGGCTTCGAATGGGCCAGGAGCTGGCACTGGAGTCGCCGGTGGAGGCGGACATGGTGATCGCGCTGCCCGATTCGGGCACGCCGGCCGCGATCGGCTATGCAGAGGCATCCGGGATCCCCTTCCGCGAGGGGCTCGTCAAGTCGCGCTATATCAACCGGACCTTCATCCAGCCCACCCAGTCGCTTCGGGAGGCGGGCGTGATCCTGAAGCTGAATCCACTCAAGCGCTCGCTCGCCGGCAAGCGGGTGATCGCCGTCGACGATTCCATCGTGCGAGGCACCTCGTCGCGGCGTGTCATCGACATGCTGAGGCGGGCCGGCGCGCGCGAGGTTCACATGCGCATCTCCTCGCCGCCGATGCGCTTTCCCTGCTTCATGGGAGTGGATATCGGATCGGCGAAGGAGCTGATCGCTGCCCGGCGAACCGTCCCTGAGATCCGCGACGAGATCGGCGCCGATTCACTGGCCTATCTCTCGATTCCCGGCCTGATGAAGGCGGTCGGGCGGGGAACGATCGATGAGTTCTGCCGCGCCTGCTTCGACGGTTCCTACCCGGTTCCGGTCCCCCAGCAGCTGGAGATGGACAAGCTGGCGCTCGAGCTCACCTGAGGCCATGACCCAGGAGGGCCTTTCGTACGCCGCCGCCGGGGTTGACATCGCCGCCTACGAACGCGCCCTCGCCCGCGTCAAACCTCTCATCGAAGCCACCCTGGGCCCAGCCGCTGGCGCCGTTGGCGGTTTTGCAGGGTTGTACGAGATCCCGGGAGCAGGCCACCTCGCGGCCTCCGCCGACGGAGTGGGAACCAAGGTCAGGGTGGCCATCGCCCTGAACCAGCATCATGGGATCGGACTCGACCTGGTCAATCACTGCATCAACGACATCGCGGTCATGCGCGCCCGGCCGCTCTTCCTCCTCGATTACTTCGCTACCGGCAAACTGGAGCCGGAGGTGTTCGAGCAGGTGATGGCCGGGCTGGCCGAAGGGTGCCAGGCCGCCGGCTGCGCGCTGCTCGGGGGAGAGACGGCCGAGATGCCCGGCGTCTATGCGCTGGGCGACTATGACCTTGCCGGCTTCGTCGTCGGCCTGGTGGAACCCGGCCGGCTGCCCCGGCGTGACTCGGTGATCGCCGGCGACGCGCTCGTCGGCCTGCCCGCCAGCGGGCTCCACACCAATGGTTTCTCGCTTGTCAGGCGCGTGTTCGATGAATTCCCGGAGGAGCTTTTGGAGCCTCACCGCTCCTACCTGGCGGAGCTGGCGGAGCTTGATTGGAAGACCGCCGCCCACATCACCGGGGGAGGGCTCCCGGGCAACCTCCCACGGGCGCTGCCGACCGGCCTCGGCTACCACCTGGAGCGGGAATCCTGGCCGGTGCCGCCAATCTTCCGAGAGATTCAGGAGCGCGGCCGCGTGGACGACGCGGAGATGCTGGCGACCTTCAACCTCGGCATCGGCATGGTGCTCGTGATGGACCCCGCCAAGGTTCCGGCCGGCTCGCTCGTGATCGGCGAGGTTGTCCCCGAATGAGACTGGGAGTGCTCGCCTCGGGCCGCGGCAGCAATCTGCGCAATCTCGTCGCGCGGGGATTCGAGGTCGTCGGCGTGGTGACCAACCGGCCCTCCTGCGGCGCCGCCGAATTCGCCCGTGAAGAGGGGCTCGCGCTCGGCGAATTCGCTCAGAAGGATCACCCTTCCCACGAGGCCCGCGACGGCGCGATGCGCGACTGGCTGATCGCGCGCCAGGTCGACCTGGTTGTCAACGCCGGCTACGACCGGATCCTCACCGCCGGCTTTATCGCCCCCTTTGCGGGGCGGATCATCAACATCCATCCCTCGCTGCTGCCGGCCTTCGCCGGTTCCATGCATGCCGTCGAGCAGGCGCTCGCCTCCGGTGTCGCGGTGACCGGCTGCACCGTCCACCTCGTGACCGAGGAGGTCGATGCCGGACCGATCCTGCTCCAGGAGCCGGTACCGATCCTGCCCGGCGACGATCGGGCCAGTCTGCACGAGCGGATCCAGGTCGCTGAGCACCGGCTCCTGCCCCAGGCCATCCAACTCATGAGTGAGCGCCTTGCCCAGACGCGCACTGCTCTCGGTTAGCGACAAGTCGGGTCTGCCCGACTTCGCACGCGGCCTGCTGGAAGTGGGTTTTGAGCTCTATTCGACCGGCAACACACTGAAGGTCCTGGCCGAAGCGGGCGTGGAGGCGCGCCCTGTCTCTGACCTGACCGGCTTTCCCGAGATCATGGATGGCCGCGTCAAGACCCTTCACCCCGGGGTCCATGGCGGGCTGTTGGCCCGTCGCGACAGCCCGGAACATCTTGCCGCGCTGGCCGAGCACGGCCTTCTCACGATCGACCTGCTCTGCTGCAACCTCTACCCTTTCGCCGCGACGGCGGCCCGCGAGGGCTCAACCGATGAGGAGGTTGTGGAGCAGATCGACGTCGGCGGCCCGGCGATGCTGCGCGCCGCGGCCAAGAACCACGCCGGCGTGGTGGTGGTCGTGAGGCCTGGCCAGTACGGCGAGATCCTGGTTGAGCTGCGGGCGGGGGACGTCTCTCAGGAGCGCCGACGAGATCTGGCGGCGGAGGCCTTTGCCCACACCGCCGCCTATGACGCGGGGATCGCCGGCTGGATGAGAGGAGCGGCCTTCCCCACCGAGCTCTCCATTTCCGGGCGCCTGGTCCAGGGGTTGCGCTACGGCGAGAACCCGCATCAGC
>CAXMLP010000321.1:0-4003 GCA_964194225.1 uncultured bacterium
ATCTTGGCCTTGTCCTTCTTGCCCATCGCCGCCCGCAGGATGTCGGCCTCGGAGAGCGAGAACCCACAGAGCTGGCGCGCTGTCTCCATGACCTGCTCCTGGTAGATCATCACCCCATAGGTGTCGCGCAGGATCGGCTCCAGCTTGGGATGCAGGTATTCGATCGGCTCCCGGCCCTGCTTGCGGGCGATGTAGGCGGGGATGTTGACCATCGGCCCCGGCCGGTAGAGCGCAATCGCAGCAGTCACGTCCTGGAAGTTCTGGGGCCGCATGTCCAGCAGCATCCGGCGCATCCCTGCCCCGTCGAGCTGAAAGACGCCGTGAGTGTCCGCCGCGGCGATCAGCTCATAGGCCCGGCTGTCCGCCAGACCGAGGGTCAGCAGGTCCAATGTCACATCGCTGTTCTCGGCCACTAGGCGGACCGCGGTGGAGATGATGTCGAGGTTCTGCAGGCCGAGGAAGTCCATCTTCAAGAGGCCGATCTCGCCGACGGCTTTCATGTCGTACTGGGTGATGACCGTCTCGCGGCCGGGCCCGAACTGCAGCGGCGCGTGGTTGACCAGGGCGTCAGGCGCGATCACGACGCCGGCCGCGTGAGTTGAGACATTCCGGGAGACGCCCTCGAGGGTCTTGGCGACGTCGATCATCTTCCTCAGCTGGGGGTCCGCCGCGTAGGCCTCCCGGAACTCGCCCACCTCCTTCAGAGTGTCGTCGAGCGATTTGGAACGGCCCTGCCAGACGGGCACCAACTTCGACAGCCGGTCCGCCTCGCGCAGAGGAACGTCGAGGACGCGACCGACATCCCGGATCGCGGCTTTGGAGGCCATCGTCGTGAAGGTGATGATCTGGGCGACCCGGTCCGACCCGTATTTCTCGGTGACGTACCGGATCACCTTCTCGCGCCCCTCGACCGAGAAGTCGCAGTCGATGTCCGGCATGCTCACCCGATCCTTGTTCAGGAAGCGCTCGAAATAGAGCCCGTGCTCCAGGGGATCGAGGTTGGTGATGCCGAGACAGAAGGAGACCAGGGAGCCGGCCGCGCTGCCCCGCCCGGGGCCGGTCGCGACACCGTTCTGGCGGGCGAAGTTGTAGAAGTCCCAGACGATCAGGAAATACGAGGCGTAGCCGGTCTGCGAGATGACGGCGAGCTCGGTGTCCGCCCGCTCCCGCTGGACTGCCGTCGGCGTGCCATAGCGCCAGCGAAGGCCCTCCTCGACCTTCGTCACCAGATAGGTGTCCGGTGTCATCCCATCGGGCACTTCGAAGGGAGGCAAGAGGGTTCCGCCGAGCTTGATTCGGACATTGCAGCTGGACGCGATGTCGAGGGTGCTGGCCAGGGCGTCAGGTGAATCGGGGAACAGGCCCGCCATCTCTGCAGCGGTCTTGACGTAGAAGTCCTGGGAGCCGAACCGCCACCGTTTGGGGTCGTCGTAGAGCGCCCCCGTCTGCAGGCAGAGAAGGACGTCGTGGGCGTCGGCGTCCCCCCGCTCCACATAGTGGAGGTCGTTGGTGGCGGTGAGCCGCAGCCCGAACTCGCGGGCAAACCCGAACAGCGCCTGGTTCACCGGCTCCTGCTCTGTGATCCCATGGCGCTGGACCTCCAGAAAGTAGCGCTCGGGAGTGAAGATGTCGCGGTAGGTGGCGACCGCCTCGCGCGCCGCCGCCTCGTCGCCTGCGGTCACCTTGCCGGCCACTTCGCCGGCGAGGCAGCCGCTCAGCGCGATCAGGCCGGCAGAGTGGCTGGCGAGCACTTCCTTGTCGACCCTCGGCTTGTAGTACAGCCCCTCGAGGTGCCCGATCGAGCAGAGCTTCATCAGGTTGAGGTACCCCTCGCCGTCCTTGGCGATGACCGTCAGGTGATGGGGGTCGCGGTCGGTGCGCCCTTCTCGCTGGTGACGCGAACGGGGTGCCACGTAGAGCTCGCAGCCGATGATCGGCTTGATGCCCGCCTCCAGGCACTCCTTGTAGAACTGGATGGCGCCGTACATCACACCGTGGTCGGTGAGCGCCACTGCCGGCATCCCCAGATCGGCCGCCTTCTTCACGAGGCGGTTGATCCGGCCGGCCCCATCCAGGAGGGAATACTCGGTGTGGTTGTGGAGGTGGACGAAGTTGTCTGGGGCGTGCGGCATTGTTCTGGACGTGGGTGGCGGGCCCCGCGGGTTGCCAGTCTACCTCCGCCGGGGCTATCAGCCACCCCCGCGCCGGGCGCTAACCTAACGGAATCCTTGAAGCCTCTTCCCCACCTCTCCGCGGCGCCCGCCGAGATGCTCCACTCCGGGATCCGAGAGATCAGCAATCTCGCCATGAGCCGGCCGGGCACCATCCGCCTCGACGTGGGCCAGCCCAACTTTCGCACTCCGGAGCACATATCCGAGGCGGGTAAACAGGCGATCGACGATGGTTACACGTTCTACACACACACCCAGGGCCTGATCGGTTTGCGCGAAAGGCTCGTGGACAAGCTCGCCCGGGTCAACGGCTACAGCGTCGGCACCGAACAGATCGCCAGCGCGAATGGTGGCGTGGGCGCCCTGTCCGCGACCCTCGCCGCCATCCTGGAACCGGGCGACGAGATCCTGATCCCAGATCCCGGCTGGCCCAACTACCGGATGATGCCGCCCTGGCTGGGCGCGCGCTCGGTGTTCTACCCGCTCCACCCGGCGGCCGGATTCCAACCCGACCTGGACCACCTCAAGGCACTGGTGTCGCCGCGGACCAGGGCGCTGCTGATCAACAGCCCCGCGAATCCGACCGGCGCGGTGTTTCCCCGGGAGACGATGGTGGCCCTGGCCGATTTCGCCGTCAGCCACGATCTCTGGCTGATCAGTGACGAGTGCTACGACCAGATCGTGTTCGAGGGCGAGCACGTGGGTCCGGCCAGCTTTCTCGACGACGGCCGGGTGGTCACCATCTACACCTTCAGCAAGACCTACGCGATGACGGGCTGGCGGCTTGGTTATGCGGTCGGCGACGCCAAGCTCATCGACACCGTGACCAAGATCCTGGAGTCCAACACGTCAGGACCGAGCACGATCGCCCAGAAGGCAGCCGAGGCAGCATTGGACGGGCCGCAGGAATGCGTGCGCGAGATGGTCGCCGCCTACTCGCACCGGCGTGACCTGGCGGTTGACCTGCTCCGGGAATCGGGAATGCTCGTTACGATCCCGCACGGCGCCTTCTACGTGATGGGCGACATCAGCGCCGCGGGCCTGAGTTCGCGTGATTTCGCGCTCCGGATGGTGGGGGAGCGCGGTGTTTCGATCGCCCCGGGCACCGCCTTCGGTGAGGTGGCGCCAAGGACGATTCGGATCAGCCTGGCAAGCTCTGATGAGGACCTGCGGGAGGGGATCCCGCGATTGGCGGAAGCAGTGAGGGAGTGGAGTTGATCACACATATCTATGTCGCAAAACTGAAGCCTGGAACCCCGGCCGACAAGGTTCGCGCCTGGCTGGCGGAGATCGACGCGCTTCAGATCACGGGGATGCGGAGCCTGGTCGGCGGCACCGACCTCGGCCTGCGGGAGGGTAACCAGGATGTCGCCATCGTCGGCGAGTTCGAAGATGCGCAGGCGTGGCGGCGCTACGACGAGGATGAGCTCCACAACCGGATCCGGGCCGAGCACGCCCGGCCGCTCGTCGAGTCGCAGCAGCGCGTGCAGTTCGAAGCCCCTGGCGACCGGCCGCCCGGCAGGATCCGGAATGTGACCCTGATCGATTTCAAGCCGGACACCGACCCGGACCTGGTCGCCACGGCCTCACAACGGCTGGCGGGCCTGAAGGTGCCCGGAATGCATTGGATCGACGCCGGTCCCGACCTCGGTCTGCAGACCGCCAACGCGTCGGCGGGTGTGATCTGTGACTTCACCGACGCCGCCGCCTACCGGGCATACGACGCCGATGGCCCCCACAACGAAATCCGGCGCGACATCGCCCACGCGATGGCCGGGGCGCGGCGGGTCCAGTTCCAGGTCGGCGGCTAGTGGACTGTAACGGCTGAATGA
>CAXMLP010000322.1:0-2369 GCA_964194225.1 uncultured bacterium
CCCCGCCGATGCCCGGGCTCGAATCGCCAGCCAGATGGCAATCGAGGAAAAACGACCGCTGGCCACCCACATCATCGACAACACCGGCAGCCGCGAGGCGACGCGGGCTCAGGCGTCGAGCGTTTGGACGGAGATCACGGCGGCCGGATCCAGCGGGCCGTAGAGGTGCGGGAAACGCTCTCCATCGGAGAGTTCCCAGCGAATTTCCCAGCTCAGGCGGGCGGGGTCGATCTCGAGCAGCACCAGCCCCGACCTGCCCGCGAAATGACGACTCCGTGTCCGGGCCACCTGGTCGGCGGTCGAGCAGTGGATGAACCCCTCGCTGGCGAGGCTGTCCGCCTGGTAGCTCCCGGACTGGACCGCCTGCCGCCAGGCGTCGATGTGCGCGATGTGGAAGATGCTCAGAGAGCACCTGCGGCAGCCAGCCTGGCAAGGGCTTCCCCGTCGACGCCCAGATCCCCGAACACCTCGGCATTGTGCTGGCCGAGAGACGGGGCTCCGAGACGCCGCCATCCGTCGGGAAGGGGGATCCCCGGCGCCAGCTCGGTTCCGCTCTCGCCGCGACGGATCAGTCCGCGGGCGACAACCTGGGGATGTCCCTCCACCTCCTCGAGCGCCAGCACGGGTTCGACGCAGACGTCGAGGCCCGCCAGCCGCTGCGCCCATTCGTCCCTGGCACGGGTGCTGAAGAGGTTCTCCACTTCGGAGTGGGCCTGCGGGCTGGCCTCGAATTGCCGATCACGAAGATCGGGCCGCTCCAGCGCGACGACCAGCGCCGCCCAGAACTTCGGCTCGAGCGCGGCCACCGACAGATGGCGGCCGTCGGCGCAGCGATACACCCGGTAGCAGGGATATCTTCCGGTCAGCCGGGTGCGGCCGGCCTCCGGGGCGTCGCCACCACCGTGGGCTTCGGCAAAGACCATCGCGAGCCAGCTGAGGGCGCCATCGGTCATCGACACGTCGATATGTTCGCCCTGACCACCGCGGGCAACGCCGAGGAGCGCGGCGAGGATGGCCGCCGCCGCGCCCACGCCGCCGGCGCCGATGTCAGCCACCTGGACGGCCAGCGGATGGGGCGCGCCGCCGGGTTCGCCGTTAAGCAGCAGGGCGCCGGCGACGGCCATGTAGTTCAGGTCGTGGCCCGCCCGCTGCGCGAAGGGGCCGCTCTGGCCGTAACCCGTGATTGAGCAGAGGACGAGTCCTGGGCGTTCCCCGCGGAGGACATCCCAGCCCAGGCCGAGCCGCTCCATCACCCCCGGCCGGTTGCCCTCCACCACCACATCGCAGGTGGCGACCAGCTTTCGGAACAGGTCCCTTCCTGCCCCTGTCTTGAGGTTCAGGGTCACGCTCCGCTTGTTCCGGTTGAGCGAGTTGAAGACCACACCCTGGCCACCAGCCAGCGGCGGGTACCAACGAAGGTGGTCCCCGGTGCCCGGCTCCTCGACCTTGATCACGTCGGCGCCCTGGTCCGCCAGCAGCATGGTGCAGAAGGCGCCCGGGAGCAGCCGGGTGAGGTCGAGGACGCGGATTCCCGCAAGATTCACTTCCCTCTTTCCTTATACCGAATGTGCTGGTAGTGTGCGCTGTAGGGCCGCTCTCGGCGGATCGATCTTAGAAGGCACCATGCAAGAGATCACGATCAAGGTACCCGCGCCCTTCTCGGGGGTGAACGATCTCGGGTTCACCGCTCGATACCCGAGCCAGATCAATCATGCCGCGACTCCGGACGTGCCGCTGCTCATCGAGGGCCCGCCGCAACCCATGCGGCGGCTGCTCGACCGCCTGCGGATGCTCCGGCAGATGGCCGATGGGCCCTATTCCTGGACCGACCCGGTGATGCTCAGCGATGAGGTGGTGGTGATGGCCTTTCGCGATCGCAGCCTGGAGAGCCACCCGGCCCTCGGCGAGGCCGCCGGAGCCTCCCTCGAGTACATCCAGAACTCGGTTCGGCCGGTCGTCTTTCCGTTTCTGCAGGACTGCGCCTCGGTTGCCGGTCTGCGGCTGGCCGAGCTGATCGAGATTCGGGTCACGGCCGCCCAGCGTGAGGTGGCTGAGCTGAGCTTCCGCCTCGAGCAGATAGTCCGACCCAACGGCGAGGACGTCCTCTGGTCGTTCTGACACCGGCGCCGGCGGCTCAGCAGCGGACTTAGGGGGAGGCGGAAACGGTCGGGCTGGGCGAGGCGGAGACGGTCGGGCTGGGCGACGGCGGCGGCAGGTTCAGCGGGGCCGGCCCGTGGTTCAGCAGAATGAAGGCGAGGGGCACGATGACCAGTCCCAGCAGCACCGTCAATACGAAGGTGAACGCGCCCCACTCGCGCCGGATCAGATGCCCGAAGTCCACGACCGGGGATTCTAGTGGACTGTAACGG
>CAXMLP010000323.1:0-1642 GCA_964194225.1 uncultured bacterium
ACAGATCCAGACATTGCTCCAGGCCGGTGGAATCGCCAACGCCTTGATTCGGGAGAGCCGCTCCTTCTGGCGCACGATCTCCCCATCCGGCATCGCATAGCTGAAGCTCCGGCCGGCGCGGCGGCGGCTGATCCCGGGCACCGCATCGGAGACGTACTGCAGACCCGCCGCCCGCGCCGCCTCGACGGGGTCATCCAGACCGGAGAGGTCGATGTGTCCCTCGAGGTCCCCGCGAAGCGCCAACACCATGGGGGTTATATTACAGCGCGACTATAACTTTATGCCTCGTCGCGTACCATGACGGCCGGCGCCTCGGGCCGTCTGCCTGTGAGCCGGGAGAGGGCAGCCGCCACCGCCAGCACCGTTCCGTCGATCACGCAGTACCCGCCGGCGATCACCGATGGTGGGTTGCCGCTGGGGAAAAGCAGATAGGGCGCGGTGGCGGCCCAGCGCCAGTTGCCAAAGCTGGTGCCGACGATCTCGAGCATCGAGGTGCAGAAGAAGATGGCGGCGAAGACGCCTGCTCTTGGTGAGCGCAGGATGAACCAGGCAAAGATCGGAAAACAGGCGGCCCCGAGCAGGTCGATCCTGCCGGTGATCAGGGGCAGCCAGGTCAAACCGCTGATCGCCCAGCCCGCGGCGAGCGCCAGCGCGAATCGCGTGACTGCCAGGCCGTGGACCTGGAACAGTGGTGTCCGGGCGGCGCTCAGGCCGAACAGATAGACCAACCCGTGCCCGGGCGGGACATAGAGGGGAAGGTTTCCGAACTTGTATCGATAGAGTCCCCAGACCAACGAGCCGAGTATCTCGAAGCCGGTGGCGATCACAACGCATAGCCAGACCTGCCGTCGCTCGGCCACCGGCGACCAGCGAGTGCTGATCAGAAGAACGGCGAAGGTCAGGAGGCCGAGGAGGTATTGCTGGGTGAGCGCAGTCGCTCGGGAGTCGGCCAGCAGGATGAGAGGGATGTAAAGAAAAAAGGCGATCTGCAGTGAATAGGGGCGCAGCGTGGTCGACAAAGTTCTGAACATCTCGAGGTCCTCTCTCAGAACACTATCCCGAGCGACCGAGTTCGACCGGCCGGCGAGTTCCTGGCGGCCGCGGTTGCGACTACCCCGCTAGGCCGCGGCTCAACTTCACCAATCTGCGCCACGGCCGAGCCGCCGCGGGCTTGCGCCTGGGCTGCAGACCCAGCAGGCGGCCGCTGAGAAAGCCGATCGCCGTTCCCAGCAGCCCTCCCGCAGCGACGTCGGAAAAGAAGTGATGACCGAGGTGGATTCTGGACAGACCAACCGTCGTCGCGGTGAGGAAGAGGAGCGGCCGGGCCGGCGGGTATGCCATCGCGAGGGCGGTGGCCGCCGCGAAGGAAGCCGCCGTGTGACCGGAGGGAAAGGAGTGGTCGGGTGTCTTGCCACCGACAACCTGGGCGGCCTCGCGGGTGAACCAGGGCCGGTTGCGTCTGAAGATGGGCTTCAGGAATTGCTGGGCGACCATGGTGGCGAGGACGGCCGCTCCGGTCGAGGCAATCGCCGCACGTCTGCCCCGACCGCCATCAAGGGCGGCCAGCCAGATCCCGGCGAAAGCCCAGCCGGCTCCCTCCCCGAGGTCCGAAACCAGTCCTATGTCTGTCTCTTATACACAT
>CAXMLP010000324.1:0-6123 GCA_964194225.1 uncultured bacterium
CGGAGATGTGTATAAGAGAGAGGTCGACGGGGAGCCGGTGCAGGCCCAGGCGGGGGGGTTCTATGGCGGCTGGATCACGTCCGACGTCGAGGGACCCTTCAAAGGCGAGCCCGGCACCCGGGGCTGGTAGCTCTTCTCGCCAGCCGTCACGCGGAAGGGGAGGCGGTTCTCCGCCGGCGCCAGCGGGCAGGCCCAGGCCGGGCTGTAGGCACAGGAGGGGTTGTACGCGTAGTTGAAGTCGATGACCACATCGCTTGAACCTGGCTTCACCTCCAGGCAGAGACCGTCGGTGTTCTTGATCGTGTCGAAGAGGTAGCGCCCTCCGCCATACGTCTCCTTGCCGGAGGTGCCGTCCGAGAAGGGCAGGAACAGGCCGCCCCCATACCCGACGATCGAAAGAAGGGTGAGGCGGTGGCGCGAACCGCCGAATGAGAAGCGGAGAGCACCCGCCCGCAGATACCGGATGGCGCCGTCCTCACCGCCGGTGTCGATCAGGAGTTCGGTCGGCTGGGCCGACCATTCCACGCTGCACTCGAGCCGGAAGGCCGGATCGGGCGTGAAATAGTCGATCCCCAGGAAGCCCTCGCGGGGCTCGATGGGTGACTGGGGATGGGTCCTGAACAGGTCATCCCGTTCGCGCCGGAAACGATCCAGCGCATCCTCACCCGTGAACCGGTACAGGGCCCCGACCCGGCGGCGGTAATCCACCAGGTCGAGGTGATCCTGCCCCTTCTTCATGGCTTGACGCAGCGCTCCCTACTTGCTACCGAACCCGTGCTTTTTCAGCCAGTCGGAGGCGAGCGTGTCAGGGTCCTGCTTGTCGATGTCGGCGCTCTTGTTCATCGCCGCCAGGTCGTCCTGGGTCAGCTTGGCCGAGATGTCGTTGAAAAGGCTGACAACCTCGGAGGTTGCCGTCTTGGAACGGATGATCGGCACTATGTTGTCCGCCGACTCGAGGTGCTTGTCGTCCTGCAGGACCTGGAAACCCCGAGCGGCGATCGCGCCGTCGCTCGAGAACAGCAACCCCACGTCGATGCTGCCCTGCGTGAGGGCGGTCTTGGTCAGGGGGCCTCCGGCATCGAGGGCCTTGAAGTCCTTGAAATGGGCACCGTACGTCTTCTCCAGACCGGGCTGGCAGAAGGGCCGCGTCGGGCACTCGGGGGGGCCGCCCAAAACCAGTTTGTTGGCCACGGCGGCAAGGTCGGATAGCTTCTTGAGGTTGTACTTGGCCGCGGTCTCCTTGGTCACCGCGAAGGCATTCTGGTCGCTGGCGCCGGAGGGTTTGAGTGCCTGTGCCCCGAGATCCTTGAGGTACCCGTTGAGCTTGTCGGCATTGGCCTGGGGATCTCCGCCGGCCTCACCCTTCTTCTTGTTGTAGAACTCCAGGTCGGTGCCGGTGTAGCCGATGTAGAAGTCGATGTCGCCCTTGGCGAGAGCCGGGGAGAGTATCTCTCGGTTGCCCAAGTTGGGCTTGAAGGTGACGGTGTAGCCCTTCGCCTGGAGGGCCTTGCCATAGATGTCCATGAGGATTGTCGACTCGTTGAAATTGAACCCGGCGGCGGTGACGTTGCCTTTGTTGGCTGTCGGGCTGGCAGGCGAGCCGCCGCCCGACGATCCGCAGGCACTCGCGATGAGCGATAGACCGAGGATTGACAGCAGGAACGGACGAAACTTAAACATTCGCATTGGTGTGCCTCCTGAAGTTAATTCGATAGAAACATTCTTGGCTCGGAAGGGATTCACGCCACATTGGCGAGCGTCGGCTCTTCCGCGGGACGTTCCGGGATGACCTTCAATCTCAAACCTCTTGGAGTGACCAATTGCTCCAATCCGGACAGAGCGAGCTCGACAACTATGGCCAGACCGGCGACCAGGACAGCTCCCGCGAATACGGTCTCCTGCTTCTGCTGGGCGAGGCCGTCGATGATGAAGCGGCCCAGCCCGCCTCCCGCGATGATCGCGGCCAGAGTGGCGGTCGCCACCACCTGGACCGCGGAGGTCCGGATTCCGGCCATTATCAGCGGCAGCGCGAGCGGCAGCTCGACGTCCCGGAGCACCCGCCCGCCGCGCATTCCCATGCCTCGTGCCGCGTCGCGCACCTCAGCGTCGACGTCGCGGACGCCGATGTAGCTGTTGGTGAGCATGGGAGGGATGGCGAGCAGGACCAGGGCCACGTAGGCGGGGTAATTACCGAGCCCGAATACCTGGAAGGCGAGCACCAAGATCGCGAATGAGGGGATCGCGCGGCCGACATTCGAGACATTGATGGCGGCGTTCCCGAACCTGCCGTAGTGGCCGAGCGCCACGCCCAGGGGCAGGGCTACCAGCATCGCAACCAGCGTCGAGATCGCGGAGAACATGATGTGCTCCAAAAGCCGGTGAGGCACCCCTCCGTTGCCGCTCCAATGGGCTGGATCGGCGAACCAGCCGATCACGCTGGGGCCAAAGCTCATGCCGCCGGCAGCCTCGCCCAGGGTGTGACGGCCCGCTCGATCGCTGCCAGGCCGAGGTCGGCGATCAGCGCGAGCGCCACTGAGAGCACGGTTCCGACCACGAGAGGGGTCTTGAAGTCTTGGATCAGGCCGGCGTTGATGAGCTGGCCGAGACCGCCCTGTCCGATCAGCGCCGTCACGGTGACCAGGCCGATGGTGGTGACCGTCGCGATGCGCAGGCCGGCGAGGATGGCCGGCGTGGCCAGCGGGATGTCAATTCGGACTAGCTGGACGGCGGGTCGATAACCCATGCCACGGGCCGCGTCCCGAACCTCCGCCGGGACCCCCTCCAGGCCGACCACGATGTTCCGGAGCAGGATGAGGATGGTGTAGCTGACCAGGCCGATCTCCGAGGTCAGGACGGTGAGGCCGGTGAAGGGAATCAGGAAGGCGAAGAGCGCGAGGGAGGGAATCGTGTACAGCACTCCGCCGATGGCCAGGAAGGGGTTGCGGAGGGCCCGCCAGCGGAACGCCACCAGGGCCAATGGCAGGGCGATCACCAGACCGATCACCACGGCGATGACGGTCAGCTCGATGTGCTCGATGACGCGTGCCTCGAAGTCCGGAACGTGGCGCCAGAACCAGTCCCAGCGGATCCAGGGATCCGTTCGGTCGAGGTAGGGCAGAGTCATCATTCACATACGCTAGTGCACTGGCAGCGACTGCCAGGACGAGATGATTCAGCTCGATTCGATCACCAAGAGCTACCCCGGTGGCTCGCATGCCGTCTCCCGCCTTTCCCTGGAGATCAGGGACGGGGAGACCTGCGTTCTCGTCGGACCCTCCGGGTGTGGCAAGAGCACCACGCTTCGGATGATCAACCGGCTGGTCGAGCCGACCAGCGGCAGGATCTTCGTCGAGGGCAGGGACGTCACCCATATGGACCCGGTCCTGCTCCGGCTGAAGATGGGGTATGTGATCCAGCGGACCGGCCTGTTCCCGCACCAGACGATCGCGCAGAACGTCGCCACCGTGCCGCATCTCATGGGCTGGGACACCGAGCGAATTCACAGCCGGACGGATGAATTGCTGACCCTGGTCGGGCTGGCGCCCGCGGAGTACGGCGGCCGCTACCCGCATCAGCTCTCCGGCGGGCAGCAACAGCGCGTCGGCTTTGCCCGTGCACTCGGCGCGGACCCCCCCATTCTCTTGATGGACGAGCCTTTCGGTGCCGTCGACAGGATCACCCGCGAGCGCCTGCAGAATGAGTTCATCCGGATCCAGAGCACCATTGGCAAGACGGTTGTCTTTGTGACCCATGACATTGACGAGGCGATTCGCGTCGGCGATCGGATCTGCATTCTCAGCGAGGGGGCCAAGGTCGAGCAATACGACACTCCGGCTGCGATTCTCGGCCGCCCCGCCACCGATTTTGTGAGCTCGTTCCTGGGCCACGAGCGGGTACTGAAGCGGCTCGCCGTCACCGGAATCGACGCGGCGGCCCTGGAGAAAGGACCCGAGCCCGGTCCCGCCCGCGTACGGGTCCGACTGGACGCCACTCTGGCCGACGCGCTGGCCGACCTGCTCGAGAGCGATGCGGGCTCGGTCCCGGTTTATGACCGGGACCGCTTCGTGGGAACCTTCACCGCCGCCGCCCTGCAGCGGTCACTCCGGTCAGGAATCGCGCTCAAAGCCTGAGCTGCGGCGGCGAGCACGAATTCGGGCCGCCTCGCCCAGTACGATGACGCGCTGTGATTCAAAGCCGGCTCGGACTCACCGGTGTGCCGCGGGCCGCCTGGGTGCTGCTCATCGGGAACGCTGTCGACAATCTCGGGCTGGGCCTGTTCTTCCCCATCCTGCCGCTCTTCGTGGAGCGACGAGGCGGGACGGCGGCCCTGGTGGGCGTGATCGGCGCCGCCGGTCTGCTCGGCAACCTTGTCATGCAGGCGCCCGGCGGCTGGCTGGCTGACCGCTGGAATCGCCGCCTGATCGTGATCGTGAGCATTGCCGTCTACGGCATGGCGTTCCTCCTCTACCTGTTGCCCCTGCCGGTCAACACGCTGATCGCGGTCCGCTTCCTGCACGCGGCGGCGGGTGGCTTCTACATGCCGGCGGCGCGGGCCCTGCTCGCCGATCTCACTCCCATCGAGATGCGGGCGACGGTCTTCGGCCACTGGCAGGGTTCCAGCATGGGTGGCTTCGTACTCGGGCCGCTGGTCGGTGGCGCGCTGGCCACCATCCGGCTCGACCTGGTCTTCATCTGCGCCGCGCTTTCCTGCCTGGCCGGGGCCGCCCTGCTCGTCTCCCTTCCTCGCCGCATCAGGACGGTGGAGCCGGCGACAACCGAATCGGTCCTGGGAGCCCTCCCCCGCCGGTTGCTGGTGCTGCTCCTGCCCGCCATCGGCGCGGCGGTCGGCTGGCAGTACATGGGCGGCGTCTACGGCGCGATGTGGGTCCTCTACATGACCGAGCTGGGTGCCTCGCCGCTCGTCGCCGGACTCTCGGTGAGTGTCTATTCGGTGCCGATCGTGCTTTTCAGCGGCGCTGCCGGCCGCCTTGGCGACCGCTACGGCATCCGGCTGATGGTGGCGACCACGCTGCTCTTCTCGGCGATCTTCGCGATCTCCTACGCCTTCACCAGAAGCATCCCGGTGGTGACCGCGCTCGGCTTTTTCGAGGCCGTCTGCACTCTCGGTGGCATGCCCGCGCTGCTGGCGGAGATCAGCCGGGTCGTGCCGGCCAACCAGCAGGGCCGCGCCCAGGGGCTCTTCAACATGTTCACGGTCGCCATGCAGGCGCTCGGCTCACTGGCCGGCGGTTACCTCCTTGTGGCCTGGATCGCCGCGCCCTTCATCTCGATCGCGGTCATCTGCCTGCTGGCGATGGTGGCGATCCCCTTCCTCGGCCGGCGGCCAGTCCCCCTCGCGGCATGCTGACCTTCAAGGTCGACGCGACTGACGGCCAGGCGCGACGCGGCGTGATCACCACGCTCCACGGTTCCCTCGAGACACCCGGGTTCTTCGCCGTGGCCACCAGAGGGGCGCTGAAGGGGCTCGACCCGGAGGCGGCCGCCCGCGCCGGCGTTCGGGCGCTGATCGCCAACGCGTACCACCTCCATCTCCAGCCGGGGGGTCCGGCGCTCGCCCGCCAGGGTGGCCTGCACAGGTACATGGGCTGGGAGGGAGTCCTCGCCACCGACAGCGGCGGCTTCCAGATCTTCAGCTTCAAGCATGGGCATGTTGCCGAAGAGATAAAGGGTCGGCGGCCACGACCAGTTGTGGACGACGAACTGCTGGTCGACGCGGTCACCGTGGACGAGGAGGGGGCTGACTTTCGCTCCTACCTGGACGGCGCTCGCCAGCGCTTCACGCCCGAATCGAACATGGAGCTGCAGCGCGATCTCGGCGCCGACATCCTGATGTGCCTCGACGAGTGCACGCCGTTTCACGTGCCGGCCGAGTACACGCGGAACGCGACCGAGCGCAACGTCAGGTGGGCCATTCGCTGCGCCGAGGCGTTCGAGCAGCTCGGGATGGGCTCGAAGCAGTCTCTCTATGGCATCAACCATGGCGGCGTCTACCCGGACCTGCGCCGGCTGTCCGCGACGGCGATCTCGGCCCTCCCGTTTGCCGGAGTGGCGATCGGCGACTGCCTCGGTCAGATCAAGGATGACTGGTATCGAGTCGTCGAG
>CAXMLP010000325.1:0-1851 GCA_964194225.1 uncultured bacterium
GCTTCTACAAGGTGGACCCCTCCCGCTCGCGTGACATTCCGGGCAGCGGGTTGGGGCTTGCCATCACCAAGCACCTGGTCCTCCTGATGGGTGGCCGAGCCTGGACCGAGGCTGGCGAGGGCGGCGGTCAGGTGTTCCTGATGGCCATTCCAGCAACCCTGGCGATACCGGCTGCCAAGCCTGTCCGAAAGGCTAAGCCGGTCACCTGACACCGCTCGCCGCCGGCGGGCAGACGAGTCATCTACTCGCTGTTCCTAACCGGGCGATAACCGATGCTTAACCAATTCTCACCTACTCTGAGGACTTGGTGGCTGGAGCGGAAGCGTCTGACAGCGAGCCGCTGCGCGCACGTCCCGGATTGCGCGCGCTTAAGGCGGCCTCCCCGACCAAGGTGAAGATCGAGGAGGCGGGCTTCTTCTACGGAAAGTTTCGCGCCCTCAAAGACATCAACCTAGAGATTCCCGAGAAGCGCGTCACGGCACTGATCGGCCCCTCCGGTTGCGGCAAGTCAACCCTCCTTCGAATGCTCAACCGGATGTACGACCTTGTCCCCGGAAGCCGGGCCGAAGGTCGAGTCATCATCGACGGCGAGGATGTGATCCGGACCACGCGGCTGCTTGAGCTCCGCCAGCGCGTGGGCATGGTGTTCCAGCGGCCCAGCCCCTTCCCGATGTCGATCAGCGACAACGTCGCCTTTGCCCCGCGATTGCTCGGCTGGTCTCGCGACCGCATCGACAAGGCGGTCAGGGAGAGTCTCGAGGCAGCGGCCCTGTGGGAGGAGGTCAAGGACAGGCTGGAGAGCCCGGCGACCAGCCTCTCTGGTGGTCAGCAGCAGCGCCTCTCGATAGCCCGCTGCCTGGCTGTGAAGCCGGAGGTGATCCTGATGGACGAACCCTGCTCCGCCCTCGATCCGATCGCCACGCTGAAGATTGAGGATCTGATGGGCCGGCTGGCGGCCGACTACACGATCCTCATCGTCACCCACAACCTTCAGCAGGCAGCCCGAGTGGCAGACTTCACCGGGTTCATGCTGATGCACCCGGAGGACCGCTATGGCGAGTTGGTCGAATTCGGCCGCACTGCTGATGTCTTCAACCGGCCGACGGATCGTCGGACCGAGGACTACGTGACCGGGAGGTTCGGCTAACCGTGGCCCGGGAGCAGTTCGAGCGCGAGCTCAAAGACCTCCGCGACTCACTGCTGCGCATGGCAGCGCTGCTGGAGTCTCAGATCGGCGACGCCGTGGACGCCCTCCGGCGGCGCGATCGCGAACTCGCCGAAAAGGTACGTCGCGACGACCAGCAGATGAATGAGAGCTACCGGGAGATGCGGGAGCAGTGCCTCATCGTCATCGCCACCCAGCAGCCGGTGGCGCGCGACCTTCGCGCCCTGATGGGAGTCCTTTACATCGCCGCCGAACTGGAGCGGATGGGCGACTACGCGGTCCGGATCGCCCGGATGACGGCGACCCTGTGCGGTCTTCCGGACCGGCCGCTCCGGGCGGAGTTCGGCCTGATGAGCCAGCTAGCGATCGGCCAGGTGCACGACATCCTCGATGCCCTGATCGAGCAGGACGAGCCTGCCGCGCGGGGAATCGCGGCCCGCGACGACGAGATCGACCGCCTCTACCACCGCGTATTCGACGACATCCTGGCTGAGATGGCGAGCCGTCCGCTGGACACCGACGAGGCACTCCGGTCGGTGACCCTGATGCTGGTGGCGCACAACTTGGAACGGATCGGCGACCGGGTCACCAATGTGGCCGAGGACATCGTCTTCCTGGAGTCCGGCCAGGTCATCGAGCTGGGATGAGCACGGCGCCTCGACTGCCGATGGCGGCCGGCTCGGCTC
>CAXMLP010000326.1:0-2848 GCA_964194225.1 uncultured bacterium
GGTACTGGGCCATCCCGCCCGCTCTCTGGATCGGAGACCGCTCCTACTTACCCCACAGAAACGAGTCGCGCGAGCACCATCCGTAGCCAAAACGGCTTCGGTCCGCGCGTATCCTCACCTGACCGCCCCGCTAGCTCAGTGGAAGAGCACCTGCCTTCTAAGCAGATGGTCGGGGGTTCGAATCCCTCGCGGGGCACTTTTTTCGTCCTCTCTCAGTGCGTCAATGGAGCCTGCGTGGTGGACGACATTTTGCGGCTCGACAGTTCCCGATTTGCAATAGCGCCATATGTAAACTGGCCCCGAGCATGGAGACCGAAGCTGTGCCCCAGGGTCCGACAGATCTGGAGCAGTCCGCTTATCGCGTTCTCGTGGTAGATGATCGGCCTGAGCTCCGGTTGATGCTCCGAACCAGGCTGGAGTTTGAGCCCGACATCGAAGTGGTCGGCGAGGCCAGCAATGGCCATGAGGCTGTCCGGCTGACCAGAGCCTTGGCCCCCTCGGCCGTTGTGCTCGACCTGGACATGCCCCTGATGCGCGGCGACGAGGCTATTCCATTCATGAGAGCCGCAGCACCGGAAATGGGCATCCTTCTCTACACGGGCGCGGCTGAGGTCACCTTGGACGACGAGTCGGCACCGGACGCGATCGTGCGGAAGGGCGTGCCCCTGAACCAAGTGGTGACCGAGCTCCGAGCACTCTTCGAGCGGGCCCCATTCGATGTTCTGCGGTTGCAGCTGGGTGCGTTGCCCCTACGGCAGGCCAAGACGGCTTTCGATACCTGGGCCGGTCTGAACGTGCGGGTGCTGGAGGCATTGGAGCGCGGCGACAAGCTCGCCGACGACCAGCTGAGCGGGGTATCACGGGAAGAGCTGGAAGCCTTGATGGGCGTCTACGCGCACATCGGGCACAACCTCCAGAAGGCGGCAAGGTCGGGCAGAGAGGACGTGAGCCCGGTGATTCATGTCTTTAGGAGCACCGGGGTAATGGCGCGCGATGCATTGCTCGCCCTGAACGACGAGCGGCTGCCCTTGTTCTGGAAGGCTTGGGGCTACGACGTGCCCCCCGATGCGATCGCCGCCCTCAGCTTGTTGCGAGATCGGTTGATCAGGGAGCTCCCGGCCAGCATCGGTCCGACCGACCCGGCCGGGTCCGAGTAACCAAACGGAGGAGACGCTTCTAACGGACGAGTCCACCGTCCGAGGCGCGACCCTTGATGGAGGCGAGACCGCAGACCCAGTTGAAATGCTGCTGACCATTGCCACCGCCGTTGACGGTCATTGTCTTCACAAACAGCGAGCCGGTGAAAACGGGGCTCGAGTTGCCGTTGCTGTTGTACGGCGAATTCGGGAGGTAGGCGATCCCACTGAGATTGGTGCTCGCCCCGGGCCCCACGGTAACGCTACCCGCGTAGGCATTGGGTGCGTTGCCGCCCCAGATCACGAAGTTATGCGTGCCCAGTGGATCCCGAGTGGCGGTCCCGGTGTAGGCCGTCCCGTAAAGATCGTCCAGTCCATTCAGCTTGGTGTTGCTGATGTCGAGGCTGCCGGTGTCGGTGTTGTCGAGCACGATCACCACCGCTCCATTTGGGTCCGACGTTCCTGGTGAGGTGTAGGTCGTATTGGTGCCCGGGGCGATGCTGCCGCTGACATTGATCAGTTTGTAGATGCCTGCATTCATCTGTCCGCTATTTGGGGCGAATCCGTTGTAGATCCCGGGCATCCAGCGGCCGGCCACATCCTTGGCCTGGGCGGCAGTGCTGAATACCGGTGAGCCGACGGGGGGTGTCGGCGCGCTCGCATCCGGATAGGAGGGAACCGGCACGTTGGAGTTGTAGGTGAGAGCGCCTCCGATCGCGGCCACGCTGAGGGCATTGCCGGTGCCTCCGTTGTCGACGAAGTTGGCCGGATTGCCGAGGCACGGGGTGTTGTCGAAGTTGGTCTGGATTGCAGGGGTACCGGTGGCGTGAGGTCCGTTGTTCGCGCCGTAGGACCGTAGCGCATAGACAGGCCCGCCGACAATCTGGCTGGCCGCTCCCCCACCGTTTATCAACGCATCGCCGCCAACCGCTGCCACCGCGTAAGCGGCGTTGATGCTGCTCGGGCCTGGTGGAGTGGCTCGCGCGCTGCCCGCCGTGTTCAGCTGCCCGAAACCAAGCACTTGCCCAAGAAGGCTTGGCTGTTGATGCTGGATGGAGACGTCAAGCCCCCTGTCGACGCCGGCTGGGTCGGCCAGGGTAATCGTGTAGCCCGAGCTGCTGTACGACCCGGATGGACAGCTGTTCGTGGAGGTGCAGCCGGCCATTGGGAGGCTGAGCCCGAGTGGCCTGGCCACATACTGAAGGGCGACGAAGTGGGCGCTGCTCGCCGTGCCGCCGTAGAAGTAGCTGCGCACACCGGCCAGGGCAGCGTCGTCGGCCATCGCCTGCAGGTTGCGGCGGTCGGACATTGCAAACCCGGCATCGGCGGCGATCGCTGCGAAGCCAAGCAGCACGACCATGAGCATCGCCACCAGCACCATCGCCTGGCCCGACTGCTGACGAAATGACCGAAGCGCCATCAATACTCGGCCAGCATGGTCGTCGACGACGCCACGCTTCCCAGTGGGCCGAGTCCGAGAACGCCCAGTCCGGGAGTGATAGGCGCATACCGATAGATGACGGTCACCTGGATCTGGAAGCACCCCTTGTATTTCGGGTTCGTCCATTCAGCCTTGCGGGAGCCGAGCTCGCCGGGGAGTGGGTCGTGACCCAGGGCCGCCCGCGCGGACGCGCAATCCGCGTAGGCGCCGGCGCTTGCCGAATCGTCCGGCCAGATACAGAGACTGGCGACCGCTGGCCCGGGAGTGGTAC
>CAXMLP010000327.1:0-3578 GCA_964194225.1 uncultured bacterium
GGGCTGGGAGGTGTATAAAAGAGAGGGGCCGCCTCACGCCCCCCCCAGACCCGCTTGAGTCCGCCGCCGGCGCCGGCGAGGAGCCCCTCGAATTCCTCGTCGTAGATCAGGCCCTCGGCCTTCTCACGCTTGACGGCCTCCGCCAGCTGGGGTCCCGCGAAGGCGGTGTTCAGGAGGATGCAGGTGGCCCCCACCTTCCAGAGCGCGATCACCGCCTCGACAAAGCGGCGGTGGTTCCGGCACATGACGGCAACCTGGGCGCCCGCGCCCAGCCCGCTGGCGATCAGCGCCCGGGCGAGCGCATTGGATTCGGCTTCGATCTCATTGAAGGTCGCCGAACCGAGCTCGTCGACCAGCGCGGTCTCGCCCGAGAAGGCGATCGAGCCAAGGGCGAAGCCGGCCGCAGGCGACATGCCCCAACGGCGAATCAACGATGCCATCCGGATCAATCGATCCGGGCCCTGGGGGCGGAACAGCCGAGCCTGAGCCAAAATGGAGATGGCCCCCAGCCCTTCGCGCGCACCGCCCAGCCGAGTTGGAATCGTCTCCCCGCCGTTGCCGGCGGGCCTGGCCGGCATTCAGCTGAGCCTGCGCAACCGAGGCGTCACGGTGACCCCGGGGATCCTGCCCCGCTTGGTCCGCGCCTCGCCGTCCACCTCTTTGATATCGGCGGTGATCCCGATCGGGGCGGCCGCCGCTATGGTCATGCCGACCCCGAAGGAATCGATCGGGGCGCCGGCGGCGACGAACTCCCTGATCCGCTCGACCGACAGCCCTCCCGAGACGAAAATTCCAACCTTGCCGTGGCCGGCCTGGTCGAGACGGGCGCGCACCTCCTTGACCAGCTCCACGGTGACCCGGCCGCGTTCCCACGGCGTGTCGAGCCGGACACCGCGCAGCCGCTCGCCAAGCGCCTGGGCAACCCGGAGCGACTCCTCCGCCTCATCCTTGAAGGTGTCCACCAGGACGATCCGCAGCACATCCTCCGGCATCTCCGCGTCAAACGCGCGGGCCGCTCGCACGGTGTCACCGAAGATGAGGATCATTGAATGCGGCATCGTGCCCGAGGGGCCGGCGAGGCCGGCGCGCTCCGCCCCCGCCGGCGTGGCCGCGCCGACACAGCCGCCAACCACCGCCGAATACTCCATCGTCGGTCCGATCAGAGGGTGGACGTGGCGGGCGCCGAAGGAGATGACTCGCGTCCCCGCGGCAGCCTCCACCACCTCCCGCGCCCGGGTCGCCCAGCCCGAGCCGGACGCGAGCATGCCGAGCAGGGCGGTCTCGAAGACACCAAACCTCGAATAGGACGCCTTCACCCGCAGGATCGTCTCCCGGCGTGTCATCTGATCGCCGTCCCGCAGGCCCCAGACCTCGTCCGGGTCGCGCAGGACGGCGTTGAGAAGATCGGCCGCCTCATTGATCCCGCAGACCACGCCGTCGCGGTCGGGAAAGAATTCCATCTGGACAACCGGGTCCAGGCCGGCTCCTCGCAACGTCTGCGCGGCCCGCTGGAGATAGACGTCGGAGGCCGCCCCGCCGTAGTACTCCACGAGTTCGGCCTTCACTTCCACGACTCAGCTTATTTCAACTGCCGCGTTGACAAAAACATCTAGACTCCGCACGTGGCCCTGCCCAGCGAAACCGAAGTCCTCGAGGCCCTCTCGAAGATCCAGGATCCCGATCTCCACAAGGATGTTGTGAGCCTCGGGATGATCAAGGACCTGCACATCGGCGATGACGGCGTGGTCGCCTTCACGTTCGAGCTGACGACCCCCGCCTGCCCCGTGCGAGACCAGTTCCAGACCCTCGCCCGGCAGTATGCCGGGGCGCTTCCCGGCGTCACCGACGTCCAGGTGAAGATGACTGCCAACGTCCGGCCGGCCTTCCTCCAGCGCGACTCCACGCAGCTCATCCCCGGCGTCAAGCAGACGATCGCGGTCGCCTCCGGAAAGGGTGGCGTGGGCAAATCGACGGTGGCTGTGAACCTGGCGGCCGGCCTCGCGGCCAGCGGTGCCAGCGTGGGCCTCCTCGATGCCGACATCTACGGACCATCGATTCCCGCCATGCTCGGCACGCACCAGCAGCCGCAGGTGGTTAACGAGAAACTGATCCCGATCGAAGCTCATGGTCTGAAGCTGATGTCGATCGGCTTCCTGGCCGGAGCCGACAAGGCCATGGTCTGGCGCGGGCCCATGGTCAGCCGCGCCATCCAGCAGATGCTCGGCGACGTCACCTGGGGCGAGCTCGATTACCTGATTGTGGACCTCCCGCCTGGCACCGGCGACTCCAGCCTGACCCTCGCGCAGACCATCGCCCTCTCGGGAGTGGTGATCGTCGCCACCCCCCAGGATGTGGCGCTTGACATCGCCGTCAAGGCCCTCCAGATGTTCCGCACTCTGAACGTGACCCCGCTCGGCCTGGTCGAGAACATGAGCTTCTACGTGTGTCAGAACTGCGGGCACGAGGCGCATATCTTCAGTCACGGAACCGGTGCCCGGGCGGCTGAGAAGCTGGGCGTGCCCTTCCTGGGTGCCGTCCCCCTCGAGGAGGGGATCCGTGAGGATGCTGACCTGGGGGCCCCGGTCGTCGTGACCCGCCCCGACTCCGCCGGAGCCAAGGCGTTTCGGGCAATCGCCAGCCAGGTCGCCGCGCAGACCTCGATTCGATCCTTCCGGCAGCTGCCGGTGATCAACGTCCGATAGCCGGCAGGGCGCCCTGGTCGACCCCTTTCCCGCCGCTGTCGACCTTGACCGGCAGACCCAGGTTCTCACCATCGACTGGGATGATGGCCACCGATCGGGCTACGCGGCGGGCGCACTGCGCTGGGCCTGCCCGTGCGCCGAGTGCCGCGGCGAGGGCTACGGTACCGTTGGCAGGTTGGAAAAGGTGACCGAGCTGCCCCAACCCGATCTTGAACTCGAAGCGGTGACTCTCACCGGTCGTTATGCGCTGCAGCTCGGTTTCCGGAGCGGCCACTCCACCGGCATCTATACCTTCCGATACCTTCGCAACATCTGCCCCTGCGCCGATTGCCGGCGCTCAGGCGCCACCCCCTAGAGCAGCAGCTCGCGTGAACCGATCCGAAACCAGGGCGCGGCCCGCCGTCCAGCCTGACGAGTGCCCCTATCAGCGGCCATTTCCGATTGACTTCGCGGATTGTCCGGCCTACCTCCAGACCGAGTACGTGGGTCTCAACCTGCAGTACCAGCCACTACCTCCCGTCTGGACCTGCCAGAACCTGGTCGTGGCTGAGCGGCTGGACCGCCGCGGCGCCCACTACGCCCGCTGCCGGCTGGGGAATGAGGAGGACCGGCTGGAGTGGCTGCGCAGGGTCGAGCGGGAGAGCCTGACGGCTGCGATTGAGATGCGCCGAGAATTCAACCGCGAGTTTCAGGACCTGACCATTCGGTTGTGGACCGCAAAGGGCAGGGTCCTCCAGGCGCCCGGCGACCAGACGGCGAAGCTGGCCCTCAGCGCGCAGGCAGAGGAGTTCAAGACGGCGTGTGATGCCTTCTTCGAGAGGCGGGCCGAAATTCTCCGCGGCGCGCAGGTGCCCCTCGAGCCGATGAAGCGGCTGG
>CAXMLP010000328.1:0-5307 GCA_964194225.1 uncultured bacterium
AGGTGTGCTTGTAGAGGTTGTTGAGCACGGTGTGGGGACGGGCGTCGCGCTTCAGCTCGATCACGATGCGCATACCGTCGCGGTCGGACTCATCGGTGAGGTCCGCGATCCCCTCGAGCTTGCGGTCGGAGACCAATTCGGCGATCTTGGCGACAAGGTTTGCCTTGTTGACCGCATAGGGCAGCTCGTAAACGATGATCCGCTCCCGCCCGTTGGGAGCTTCCTCATAGGTGTGACGGGCCTGGATGACGATCCGGCCGTGCCCCGTGGCGTAAGCGGACTTGATTCCCTCGACGCCCATGATCATCCCGCCGGTCGGGAAGTCGGGACCGCTGACGAACTGCATCAGGTCCTCAGCAGTGGCCTCCGGATTCTCGATCAGGTGAATGACACCGGCGGTGACCTCGCGCAGGTTGTGCGGAGGGATGTTGGTTGTCATTCCAACCGCGATCCCGGTGGCACCGTTGATGAGCAGGTTGGGAATCCTCGCCGGCAGGACCGATGGCTGCTGTTCGGTAGCGTCGTAGTTCTCAACAAAATCGACCGTGTTCTTGTGGATGTCGGCCAACATTTCGTCGCAGATCCTCGACAGGCGCGACTCGGTGTAACGCATCGCGGCAGCCGGATCGCCGTCCACCGAGCCGAAGTTGCCCTGACCATCGATGAGCGGGTAACGCAGTGAAAAGGGCTGGGCCATGCGCACCAGCGCGTCGTAGATCGCACCTTCGCCGTGGGGGTGGTAGAGCTTCATCACCTGGCCGACAAAGGCCGCGCTCTTCTTGTAGCGGGTACCGGCGGTGGCGCCCTCCCCGAACATGGCGTAGAGGATGCGTCGCTGCACCGGCTTCAGCCCGTCGCGCACGTCGGGCAGCGCGCGGCTGATGATGACCGACATGGCGTACTCCATGTAGGAGGTCTGCATCTCTTCAAGGAGCTGCTTCGGCAGGATCGTTCCGACGTTGTCTTGTTCCACGTTTTACATTCCTATTGTTCGAAGCGCTTGAACACGGCGGTGGCATTCTGGCCGCCAAATCCAAAGCCGTTGGAGATGGCTATCCGCACATCCGCCTTGCGCGCTTGGTTGGGCACATAGTCGAGGTCGCATTCGGGGTCGGCATTGAAGTAGTTGATGGTCGGATGGATGATCCCGCGGGTGATGGTGAGGAGGACAGCAATGGCCTCCACTGCGCCAGCCGCCCCGAGCAGATGTCCGATCATCGATTTCGTCGAGCTTATCGCCACTTTATAGGCATGCTTGCCGAGGGCCATCTTGAGAGCACGCGTTTCCGCCGCATCGTTCAGCGCGGTCGAGGTGCCATGGGCGTTGACGTAGTCGATCTCCTCGGGCTGGATGCGCGCATCATTCAGTGCGTTGCTGATGCAGCGGGCCGGACCCTCGCCGGTGGGATCGGGGGCCACAGCATGGTGGGCATCGTCGGTCACCCCGAAGCCGATCATCTCGCCATAAATCCTGGCGCCGCGGTTCACTGCATGCTCCATCGACTCCAGGACGAGCATGCCAGCGCCCTCTCCCGGCACGAACCCGTCACGATCCCGGTCGAACGGCCGGCTCGCGTGCTCGGGGTCATCATTGCGCGCGCTGAGAGCGCGAATCGCATTGAAGGCCCCGATGCCGAATGGGTTCAGGCTCGCCTCGCTACCCCCCGCCAGCATGACGTCGGCATCGCCGAACTCGATCGTGCGCGCGGCAGTTCCAATGCTCTGAGTTGATGCTGCGCAAGCGGTGGTGATGGTGGAGTTGGGCCCTTTGAGCCCAAAGCTCATCGCGATCTGGCCGGCGGCCATGTTGGGAATGATCATCGGCGCAAGGAGAGGGTTGTTGCGACCGCCGTTGTAGTAGTTGTGGGCGCCCTCTGCCAACTCGGTGAAGCCGCCGATGCCAGTGCCCATCTCGACGCCGACACGGAAGGGGTCCTCGCGCGCCAAGTCGAGAGCGGAATCGTCCAAAGCCTGCTGCGCCGCTGCCACCGCAATCTGAGTAAAGCGGGCGTTCCGCTGTGCCACGCGCCGATCCATGAACTTCAACGGGTCGAATCCGTCGAGCATGCAGGCGAACTTTGTGGCCAGACGTTCGGTGGGATAAGTGGTCACCGTTCGCGCTGTCGAGCGGCCCTCGATCAGGCCATGCCAGAAGTCCTCCACATTGAGGCCGAGCGGGTTGACAGTACCCATGCCGGTGACCACCACCCTCGTCCGCTGCCCGCTGGTCATGCGCCTACCGCCTCTCTGATCTTGCCAACGAGATCCTGCTCGACCGCTTCCTTGGTCACCCGGATGGCGTTCTTGACCGCCCGCGCGTCGGACCGGCCGTGGGCGACGACCGCCACCCCAGCAATCCCCAGCAGAGGAGCGCCGCCGAACTCTCGCCAGTCGATCCTAGCCCGAATCTTGCGCACCTGTCCGCGGATCAGCAGACCACCCAACAGGCCGAGCGGTGAGCGGGGCAGCTCCTCCCGCAGCGTCCGGAAGAGGAAATCCGCAGTTGCCTCCATCATCTTGATGGCGACGTTGCCGACAAACCCGTCGGCGACGACGACGTCAGCCTTGCCCGCTAGCAAATCCTTTCCCTCGACGTTTCCGACGAAATTGAGGTTCGACTCGGCGAGCCTGGGATAGACCTCCTTGATCAGCGCATTGCCCTTGGAGGCCTCCTCTCCGTTTGAGAGGAGCGCCACGCGGGGTCGCTCCCGACCAAGCAGTTGGCGGGCGTAAACCGAACCCATCTGAGCCTGTTGGACCAGGTACTCGGGCCGGCTGTCAACGCTCGCGCCAACGTCCAGGAAATAGGTGAAGCCGCCCCGTGTCGGGATGACGCTGCCCAGCGCCGGCCGCTCGACGCCCTTGATCCTTCCCTGCAGGAAAACGGCCGCCGCTAGGATGGCGCCGGAATTGCCCGCCGAGCACCAGCCGTCGGCCTCACCGGCGTGGCACAGGCGCGCACACACGCTCATCGAGTTGTCCCTCTTCTGGCGGATCGCCTGCGCCGGGTGATCGTCCATCGCGATCGCTTCGCTGGCCGGAGCGAATTTCAACTCGGGATGGGCTGACAGAAGGGGCCGGATCACGCTTTCCTGGCCGACCACGGTCACTTCGCACCCGTACTCGGCGACGGCCAGCGCGGCCCCGGCAACGATCTCGCCAGGCGCGTTGTCACCACCCATTCCATCAATCGCGATCCGGATCGACACCCGCTGAATTCAGATGTCGAGATTGCGGACGCTCTTGGCGTGCGCCTGAATGAACTTCTTGCGAGGTTCAACCTCGGAACCCATCAGCTTCTCGAAGATGTCGCTGACCGCGGCCGCGTCGTCGACCTTCACCTGCAGCAGGACGCGATTCTTGGGATTCATGGTCGTCTCCCAGAGCTGGTCGGCGTTCATTTCGCCCAGTCCCTTGAAGCGGCTGACTTCGATCTTGCCACCGAGTCGCTTCATCTCACGGTCGCGCTCGGCCTCGTTGTAAACCCAGTAACTCGACTTGCCCTTGGTCAGCTTGAACAGGGGCGGCTGCGCCATGTAGAGATAACCGCGTTCGATGACCTGGGGCATATAGCGATAGAAGAAGGTCAGCAGGAGCGTGCGAATGTGGCTGCCGTCGACGTCCGCGTCGGTCATCGTGATCACACGGTGATAGCGCGCCTTATCGACATCGAAACGCTCGCCGATACCCGTGCCCATGGCGGTGATCAGGTTGCGAATCTCCTCGGAGATCAACACCTTGTCGATGCGGGCCTTCTCGACGTTGAGGATCTTCCCACGCAGGGGCAGGATGGCCTGAAAGCGGCGATCTCGACCCATCTTTGCGGAGCCTCCGGCGGAGTCGCCCTCGACGATGTAGAGCTCGCACAGAGCAGGGTCTCTTTCCGAACAGTCGGCCAGCTTGCCGGGGAGCGTGGTCGACTCAAGCAGCGATTTGCGCTGGACGAGATCTCGAGCTCGCCGGGCGGCCTCCCGGGCGCGTGCCGCGGTGAGGGTCTTCTCGATGATGCGGCGGCCCTCAGCGGGGTTCTCGTCGAGGTACTGACCGAGTCCTTCGGAGAGGACGTTGGAGACCTGTCCCTGAACCTCCGCGTTGCCCAGCTTGGTCTTCGTCTGACCCTCGAACTGAGGCTCCAGCAGCTTCACGCTGATCACCGCGGTCAGGCCTTCGCGGACGTCCTCGCCGCTGAGGTTGGGGTCCTGCTCTTTCAGCAGGCCGGCTTTGCGCGCGTAGCGGTTGAGGGCAAAGGTCAGGGCCGTTCGAAAGCCGGTCATGTGCGAGCCGCCCTCGACGGTGTTGATGTTGTTTGCAAAGCTGAGAACGTTCTCGACGAAGGTCTGGTTGTACTGCAGCGCGACCTCGATCGCAGTGCTCTCAACCTCGCGCTCGACGTAGATGGGGACCGCGTTGACCGTGCCCTTGCCATGGTTGAGATGTTTCACGAAGCTGACGATGCCGCCCTCGAAGTAAAAGGTGTAGGCGTAGCCGAGGGACTCGTCATCGAGGATGATCTTGAGGCCCTTGTTGAGGAACGCCATCTCGCGCAGGCGGTGCATGATCAGCTCGCGGTCGAACGAGGTGTCGGGGAACATCTGGTGGTCAGGCCAGAACCTCACGATCGTCCCCCGATAGGAGCTCTTGCCCACAGTTTGGACAGCTGACTGCGGCACGCCGCGCACGTAACTCTGCTGATACTCCTTTCCGTCCCGATGCACGAACGCCTCGAGCCGCTCGGATAGCGCGTTGACCACCGACAGGCCGACACCGTGCAGGCCACCGGAGACCTTGTATCCGCCACCACCGAACTTTCCACCCGCGTGAAGCACGGTGAGGACGATCTCGAGCGCGCTTCGGCCATCTTCCTTCTTGTCGACCGGGATGCCGCGGCCGTTGTCTCGGACCGACACGCTGCCATCTGATTTGAGGGTCACGACAATCTCAGTGCAGTAACCCGCAAGGGCCTCGTCGACTGAGTTGTCGACGATCTCCCAGACGAGGTGATGAAGGCCCCGATTGTCGGTTGACCCGATGTACATACCAGGACGCCGGCGGACCGGTTCGAGTCCCTCGAGCACCTGGATCTGCTCGGCGGTATAGGCGACGTCGGCACCGAGCGGCCGGGGGCGGACGTTGCGCGCGCCTTTCTCGGGGGGTTGGTTAGCGCCGTTCACCGAGAGGTTGTCCATGAAAGCCTCCTTCGGCCGACAGCCGAAAGGGCATGTCGTAGCAAGACGTGGGGTTTAACAAATTGATTCTACCACACCGGCGGGCTTTGGCCCCCCTTAAGGGCTGTCTCTTATACACATC
>CAXMLP010000329.1:0-4956 GCA_964194225.1 uncultured bacterium
GGTTGGTGTCCTGGTACTCGTCGACCAGGACCTGGTCGAAACGACCCTGCCACTCTCCGCGGACAGACTCGTTCTCCTTCAGCAAATGGACCAGGTTAAGGATCAGGTCGTCGAAATCCATTCCGTTGGAGTCCCTGCTGAGCTGCTGGTAGCGCTCGTAGACGGCTTTCAACACGCGATCCTTCGCCGCCCGCCCAGTGATGTCCTGGGGCCGGAGCAACTCGGCCTTGGCCTTCGAGATGCCCTCGGCAAGCGGTTGCAGGAGGTTTTTTTTGGGGTCCAGCTCGAGGTCGGCCAGCGCCCGCTTCAGGATCGACTTCGAATCGTCCTCGTCGAAGATGGCGAAGCCGTCGTGGTAGCCGATGAGCTCGATGTGCGGCCTCAGCATGCGAATGGCGATGGCATGGAAGGTGCCGATCCAGAGGCCGGCAAGAGCGCTGCCGACCTCCTCCTTCAGCCTTGCCCGCATCTCGCGCGCAGCCTTGTTGGTGAAGGTGAGCGCGAGTATTCGCTCGGGCTCGCAGACTCCCGCCGCGATGAGGTTTGCGATCCGCATCGTGAGGACCCTCGTCTTTCCGCTGCCCGCCCCGGCGAAGATCAACAGGGGGCCTTTCTCGTGGGTGACGGCCGCGCGCTGGGGAGGGTTGAGGGAGAGGATGTCCATGCCGGCGAGCGGCAATGGTAGCGAGCCCGGGTGGGCGACCCCGACGGCCGGCCGGCGGGGGCGGAGAAGGTAGGCTCTGCACGCGGTATGGCAGCGGAATCGTCAACCCGGTCCGACGGCAGCCTGGCAGCCGATGCTCGTGAGCTGGCGAGGCCGGAAGCTTCGCGGGCTCTCAGATCCGAGTTCATGCGGACCCACGCGGAGGCCGTCTATCAGCAGCTGACCGACGACTACAGCCGGGAAATCCGGGTTGAAAAGCTGGTGTTCGAGGCGGCCCGACAATTCCCAGGCCTGGTTCCCACCCCGGAGCAGATCGCAGCCGAGCGCGGGCTGAGACAGAGCCAGAAGCAGGGCGCCGAGTTGGACCAGGGGATATTTCTGGCCCATATCCTCGCTCGGCCGCGGCCGGGCACTCACCTTTGCCACGTCATGCTTCGTCCCCGCCCCGAGGCCGTCGATCTGCTCGAGTCGTTTCGCCTCTCAGGACACGCCGACCTGGGCCTGGCCACGGTCGAGCGGCGGGAGGGCGCCGGCCATGTCAACCTGCGCAACCTCAGGTTTCTCAACGCCGAGGATGACGGTGCGACCGCCGCCCTCGAGATCGGGGTGGACCTCGTGCTGCTGGATCCCGGGTGCGAGGTTGGCGTCCTGCGAGGCGCGGTCGTCGACCATCCCCGTCACCGTGGCCGGCGGGTGTTCAACGCCGGGATCAACCTCACCCACCTCTACCACGGCCAGATCTCGCTGGTCGATTTCATGATGGCCCGGGAGATGGGCTTGCTCGGCAAGATCCTCCGGGGACACTGGCGCAGCCAGGACTGGGAGAGCGGCCTCGAGGACTTTGACGAGAAGCCCTGGATCGCGGCCGTCGAATCCTTCGCAATTGGCGGCGGCTGCCAGCTTCTGCTGGTGATGGACCGCGTGATCGCCGAACGCGGCGCCTACTTCAACCTGCCGGCCCGCAAGGAGGGAATCATCCCCGGCGCGGCCAACCTTCGGCTCCCCCGCTTTGTTGGAGATCGCGTCGCCCGTCAGGCGATCATGTTCGAACGGGCCTTCGCCACTGATCACCCCGACGCGGCCATGCTCTGTGATCGAGTGGTCACGGCTGAGGACATGGACGCCGCCATCGCCGAGGACGCTGAGCAGCTGGTCAGCGCCGGCCCGATCAGCGCGTCCGCCAATCGAAAGGCGATCAGGATCAGCCAGGAGCCCCTCGACCGGTTCCGCCGATACATGGCCATGTACGCCCGCGAGCAGTCGCGCTGCATGTACGCCCCCGCTCTGATCCGAAACCTCGAGGAAAACTGGCAGGCGCAGCAGCGGCGCCTCTGAACGGACGCGCTGGAATCATTCGGAGTACCAGCGCGGTTTGGGGACTTGTATGTCTGAAAGCACAGTCATCGAGACCCGGGCCCTGAGGCGCGTCTTCAAGGTGCGCGGTTCCACGGTTGAGGCAGTTGCCGGGATCGACCTCAGCGTGCGGGCGGGTGAGGTCTTCGGGTTCCTGGGACCGAATGGGGCGGGTAAGACGACCAGCCTGCGAATGCTCTGCACGCTGCTCCCCCCCACCTCCGGCGAGGCGACCGTGGCGGGCCACGACCTCCGCCGCTCACCCCAGAAGGTGCGCGAGGGCGTCGGCTACGTGGGCCAGCGCGGGGGATCCGATCCCCAGCTGACCGGTCGAGCCGAACTGGTGCTCCAGGGCCGCCTTTACGGGATGGGGAATGCGCAGGCTCGAGCGCGGGCGGCCGAATTGGTGGCTCAACTCGAGCTGGCGGATTGTGCGGATCGCGTCAGCGGCACCTATTCGGGAGGCCAGCGACGGCGCCTCGACATCGCGATCGGCTTGATGCATGGGCCGCGCCTCCTCTTCCTCGACGAACCGACGACGGGACTTGATCCGCAGAGCCGCGCGCGGCTCTGGGACGAGTTGAAACGACTGCGCGATCAGGGCACCAGCATCTTTCTCACCACCCACTACCTCGAGGAGGCTGACGCTCTCTGCGATCGCCTGGCGATCATCGACCACGGCCGGATCGTTGCGGAGGGGACCCCCGAAGATCTCAAACGCCAGGTGGCCGGCGACCTGGTCACCGTCGGTGTGGCAGGCGACCGCAACCGGGCGCTGGAAGTGTTGCGGTCACAGTCCTTCGTGCGGGACGCAAGCGCTGACGAGGGGGACCTGATCAGGCTCTACGTGGAGCGCGGCGAGATAGCGATGCCGGCGATCCTGAGGGTGCTTGATACCGCCGGCCTGGAGTTGAAGACCATCTCTTTGACGCGGCCCAGCCTGGACGATGTCTTCCTGAAGCAGACCGGCAGGTCGCTGCGCGAGACGGCGGCATGAAGACGCTCCGGGATACATGGCTGATCTTTGGCCGCTACATGGACCTCTTCCTGCGGAACCCGGCCTGGGTCGCCATCGGCGTGATCCAGCCGTTTCTCTACCTGATCCTGTTTGCGCCGCTTCTGAAGTCGATCGCCTCGGTTCAGAACTTCCCGACGGGTGGCGCCTATAACGTCTTCGTTCCCGGACTGCTGATCCAGCTCGGGCTCTTCGGTGCGGCCGGAGTCGGCTTCGGCCTGATCGCCGAGCTTCGCAACGGGGTCATCGAGCGGTTCCGCGTTACGCCCGTGAGTCGCCTGGCCCTGCTTTTGGGACGAGCGCTGCGCGATATCCTCGTCTTGCTAATACAGTCCACCGTGCTGCTTGCGCTCTCTCTCCCCTTTGGCTTGAAGGTGACCGCCATGGGCGTGGTGGTGATCCTGTGCCTCGTGGGTCTGATCGGGTTGGCGATGGCCTCGGCGTCGTACGCGATTGCTCTCTGGCTCAAGAGTGAGGACTCGTTCGCACCCCTGATATTCACCGCGACCCTTCCCCTCCTCCTTCTTTCGGGAGTGCTGCTGCCACTGACGCTGGCGCCGGACTGGCTCCGAATGATCGCCGGCGCCAACCCACTTGCCTATGCAGTTGACGCCGCCCGGGCGGCTTTCAACGGCCATCCGACCGACGCCAGCGTGCTCAAGGGGGTCCTGATCATGTCCGGCCTGGCCCTCGTGAGTGTTGTCGCGGCAGTCCGGAATTTCGGGCGAGCGCTCGCCTGAAGGGCGCTTCCGCTGAGTCCTTTCGGCCCCGATTTGAAGGTACCCCACTCGCCTTCAGATACCTCGCTAATTCAGTTGGGGGTTGAAAATTTAACGCCGGGTGGGTTAACGTGCTCAGCGTTCTGGCGTGCCGGGGGGTACGCAAGACCGGGGTCCGCAGGTCGTTGGACCCAAGAAGCCTCCAGTCGTCTCAGATCAATTGGAGCCGATGTCACACCAATGAACAAGATCAAGCGAATCGTCCTCGGAGCGTTCACAGTGAGCACTCTTCTTGTCACCGCGGCGCCCCAGGCATTTGCCGCGGAGGCTCCCACGGCCCAGGCGCCGTCAGCCACGCAGACCCCTGAGGAACACCTCGATCAACTCAACGACCAGCTCGAGCACGCCAACGGCGAGCTCGACAAGCAGAACCGCAAGCTCGCCGAGGATAAGCAGAAGGAGGCTGAGATAGGGGTTCAGCTGGCCGCCTTCGCGCGCATCCAGTACAAGCAGCCGATCGCGATCATCCAGTTCATCCGCGCGGCCAGCCTCAGTCAGATGCTCGGCGACATCGCCCGCGATCGCCTGATCGCCGACAAGGAACGAATTCTTCTTAACCATTCGCGGGATCTCCGCAAAGAGGATGAGAAGACCCGCGATGCCATGGTTGTCAGCCTGGCCAGGATCAAGGCGAGCCGCGACGAGGCGGCCCGCATCGCTGCCGAGGCGAAGGCGGAGCAGGAGGCCGCTCTGCGGGCCCGCGCCCTGGCGATCGCCCAGGCCTCAGCTGTCCAGCCTCGCTTCTCGCCCGTCGCCACCCCCCCTGGTGGTCCTGCGCCGGTGCTGGCCAATCCGGGATCGGGGCCCAACCGCTTTGCCTACGGCTACTGCACCTGGTATGTCGCCAACCGCCGCTACATCCCGTTCCTGGGCAACGCCATCGACTGGTGGCCCAACGCCCGGGCCTACGGCTTTGCCGAGGGCTTCGCGCCCCGGGTGGGCGCGGTGATGGTCACCCGCGAGAGCGGCTACGGTCACGTCGCCTATGTGGAGGCGGTCCACCCGGATGGCAGCTGGACGGTTTCGGAGATGAACTTCGCGGGCTGGAACGTGGTCAGCAGCCGGCAAATCCGTCCCGGGCAAACCTCGGTCGTCGGCTTCATCTACGGCTAGTGGACTGACTAACAAATAGCTTGCGGGTTGGG
>CAXMLP010000330.1:0-4042 GCA_964194225.1 uncultured bacterium
AGCAGTTGGGGTTGGCGATGATCCCCTCGCTGTCCTCGATGTCGTCCCCGTTCACCTCGGGCACCACCAGGGGGCAGTTCTCAGACATCCGCCACTGGCTCGAGTTGTCGATCACCAGCGCTCCCGCCTCCACGGCGATCGGGGCGTACTCGCGGCTGATCCCGGCCCCGGCGCTGAAAAGGGCGATGTCAATGCCCTGGAAGCTGTCCGCCCCGAGCGTCCGGACCTCCAGCTGGCGGCCGTTGAACGCGACCATCTGACCGCTCGACCGCTCACTCGCCAGCGCGCGCACCTCTGCCACTGGGAAGGACCGCTGCTTGAGCACCTTCAGCATCTCGGCGCCGACCACTCCGGTGGCCCCGACGACGGCGACGTTAAAGCCGCGGGAGGAGGTCATGGGGTGAGTTTACCGGCCTGCGGCTCGCCGGGAATGCGGGCCGAAACCATTGGGGCCGGCGCGTCAGGTTCGCCCGACGGCCACCGAGCTCACCCAGTCGGCGACGGTGAGCACGTTACTGAAGCGAGCCTGCTGGGTCACCAGGATCGCTCGGTGCAGCTCCTCCGCCTTGACCGAGCCCGCCTCATTGGTCAGGTCGAGCGTCCCAGTGGCATCGGAGAGGAACTCGACCTTGTAGCCGAGGTGGACGGCCTGGCGAGCGGTCGTATCACAGCACATCTGCGTCATGTAACCCGTGATGACGAGGGTGTCGATGCCGTTCTGCTTCAGCCAGTCCTCCAGCGTCGTGCCCGTGAAGGCGCCGGGGAGCGTCTTCTCGATGACCGCCGCGCGCTTGCGGAAATCCACCTCGTTCCTGATCTGCCAACCTCGGGTGCCCCGCTTGAAGGCCTTCGCCTCCTGGCTGTCGGTCCCGTGCTGGATGAGAACGATCGGGATCCCCGCCTCGGCGGCGCCGTCCATGGCGTCGGTGATGCGCCGGAGGGAGTCCGCCGGGTAGGTGATGGGGAGAGCGCCGCCTTCGAAATACTCGTTCTGTGCATCGATCACAAGCAGTACCCGGCTCACAAGAAGGAGAAGCCTACCGTCCCTGACGATCCCTTGGCCACCCCAGGCCACGTTTCAGCTTTGGCGAGGGCTCCTGCCGGCGCCCGGCGGGTCGCCGTTTTCCGAGTTCGCCGGCGGGGCGCAAGTCCGCCCGGAAAGCTCCGTCAATCTCTGGCGTGGTCGACCTCGAATGACACAGGTATTCGCACGTCTGCCGCGCGTCGCACTGTGGCGCAACCCCATCTTCCAGCGCCTGCTCGCCGGTCAGATGGTGGTCAACTTCGGCGGCCAGGTGAGCGCCCTCGCCGTGCCCACCGTCGCCATCCTCTACCTCAACGCGGGTCCGATGGAGGTCGGGATCCTGGCCGCGCTGCCCTGGCTTCCCTCACCCCTCCTCGGTCCCCTGGCGGGTGCCTTGATCGATCGTTTTCCCCGCCGGCCGGTCATGGTCGCCGCCGACCTCGGCCGTTGCCTCTGCCTGCTCGCAATGGCCGCCGGCCTCGGGTTCGGGGCGATTAACCTGCTCCAGCTCTACGTCATCGCCTTCGCTCTGGGTTCGCTGAGTATGTTCCATGACGTCGCTTACCAGGCCTACCTGCCCTCGGCCTTCACGGACCGAGAGCTTCTCCAAGTCAACGCCAGGATTGACCTCGCCAAATCCCCGGCGCTGGTCGGCGGCGCGGCGATCGCCGGCCTCCTGCTGAGCACCACCGGACCCGCCCGTTCGGTGATCGGTGCCAGCGTCACCTTCCTCGTCAATGCCATCAACCTGGCCGCTCTGCGCCCCGCCGAGGCGCCCAACCCGGAGACCGGCCCACGCCGGAGCCTGCTCGCCGAGATGGGCGACGGCCTCCTGATGGTGGCCCGAAACCCGATCCTGCGCTCGATCGCGACCGCGACCGCCGTCTCCAACCTCGGTGTCTTCATGTTCACGTCGGTCAGCCTCCTCTTCGCCTATCGCTCTCTGCACCTGACCGCCGGGGTGATCGGCATCGTCCTGGCGGGAGGCAACCTCGGCTTCCTGATCGGCGCGGCGCTCGCGCCGGAGGCCGTGAGGCGCCTCGGTCTGGGCCGGACCCTCGCCCTCTCCCAGCTCTTCCTCGCCTTCAGCCTCTTCTTCGCACCCCTCGCCCTCTTCGGGCTGCCCCTGGTCCTCTTTGGCGGTTCGCTGCTGCTGCAGAACTTCCACAACGAGGTCTATGGCATCAACCAGGTGACCCTTCGCCAATCGATCACCCCGCGCCAGGCCCAGGGAAGGATGAATGCCACGATGCGGGCGATCATCGTCGGCGCGGTGCCGGTCGGGTCAGTGCTGGGTGGCTACCTGGGCACGACCCTCGGCCTGCCGCAGACGATGCTGCTGGGAGGTGCGATCGCACTTCTCGCGCCGCTCTTCCTGCTGGGCAGCCCCGTGGTCCGGCTGCGTTCGGCGCCCGGCCGGCCCCGGGAAGGCGCCGCCGCCGCGGCCGCCGGCTGAGGCTCGAGCCGTCCCAGGAAACGCCAAAGGCGCCAGGAAGCGCCAGGAGGCGCTTTAGATCAGAGGCCGAGCAACTCGTCGAGGGCCCGGTAGAACCTGGCCTCGGCTGTCACCTGCCGGACGGCCAGCAGCACGCCCGGCACGAAGGCCTCGCGCGACGTGGTCCGGTGTGTGATCGCGAGCGTCTGACCGGCGAGGCCGAAGAGGATCTCCTGGTCGGCGACCAGTCCGGGTAGCCGGACCGAGTGAACTCCAACCCCCGCCTCGCGACCGCCGCGGACTTGGGCCAGGGTCAGCTTCTCCGTCTCCGAGTACTGGAAGCGCTGCCGGGCGCCGATCCGCCGCGCGGTGGCGAGCGCTGTGCCGGAGGGAGCGTCGGCCTTTGTCGAGTGGTGCATCTCGATCACGTCGGCGGCGGTGAAGAAGGGCGCCGCGATCTCGGCGAGATGGACCATGAGGACCGCGCCAACCGCGAAGTTGGGTGCGACGATACCGCCCAGGCCGGCGGCCCGGCAGGCGTCCTCCAGCTGCTGCACACCGGCGGTGGGAATACCGGTGGTCCCGATCACCGGACAACAGCCATGAGAGACCGCCAGGAGGCCGTTGCCGAGCGCCGCAGTGGGGTGCGTGAAATCGATCAACGCGCCGGGCCGGGCAGCCGCGAGGAAGGCATCGAGGTCATCTCCGACCTCGACGCCACCCACAAATTCCATGTCAGCCGCGGCCTCCACGCCGCGAACCATCTCCACGCCGACCTTGCCACGGTAGCCCGCGACGCCGACGCGGATCACGTCAGCGGACGCTGAGGAGGCTCAGCGCCGGTCGCCCCGGTCGCGACCGCCCCGGAATCCACCGCTGCGATTGCCGCCCCCGCTGAACCCGGCACCGGCCTCGCGCGGCGGCGGCGGCCCGGACGCGATGGCGGCGGCCACCTTCTCGGGGTCGATCGACTCCTCGGCCGGCTCTCCGCGGGAGACCAGCTCGTCGAGGGCGGCCTGCCGGCTGAGGTTGAGCCGGCCCTGCTTGTCGATCTCGACGGCCTTCACGACTATCTCGTCATCGATGTTGATCACGTCTTCGACCTTCTCGACCCGGTGGTCGCTCAGCTGCGAGATGTGGACCAGTCCATCCTGGTTCGGGAGCACCTCGACGAAGGCGCCGAAGGGCATGATCCGGACAACCTTGCCCCGGTAGATCCGGCCCACCTCGACCTCGTCGGTCAGGCCCTTGATCCAGTCGATCGCCTTGCGGGCGCCGTCCTGGTCGGACGAGGAAACGTAGACCGTCCCATCATCCTCGACGTCGATCTGGGCTCCGGTCTCCTCTACGATCTTGCGGATCACCTTGCCGCCGGGGCCGATGATGTCGCGGATCTTGTCCGGGTTGATCTTGATCGTGGTGATGCGGGGCGCAAACTGGCTCATCTCGGTCCGCGGCCGCGGCAGGACCGCGAGCATCCGGTCGAGGATGAAGAGCCGGGCCTCGCGGGCCTGCTCCAGCGCCTGGGCCATGATCTCCTGGGTCAGCCCCTTCACCTTGATGTCCATCTGCAGGGCGGTGAT
>CAXMLP010000331.1:0-2598 GCA_964194225.1 uncultured bacterium
GGACGACGGCTTCAAGTTCTACCTGGCCGACGGCTCCTGGGTGCTGCTGCGGATGAGCGGGACCGAGCCGCTGATCCGGATCTACTCGGAGGCCGATTCCCCAGCCGCCGTGACGCAGCGGCTGGACACGATCCAGGAGATCATCGGAGCGCACAACGTTGCGGTGGAGAGCGGCGGTGGACGTTAGACGCCGGGACCAGGTGAGGGTCGCCAAGCCCTGGGGATTCGAGGACCGCTGGGCGATAACCGATCGCTATCTCGGGAAGATCCTTCACGTCAACGCCGGCCAGGCCCTCTCCCTCCAGTATCACAACCAGAAGGACGAGTGCATCCTGGTTGTCCGCGGGGAGATGGACTTCGAGCTGGAAGATGATTCCGGGCTGTTGCAAACGGTTCGCCTGCGAGAGGGTGACACGGTCCACATCACACCCGGCCGGCGTCACCGGATGACCGCAGTCTCCGACGTCGACATCTTCGAGGTCTCCACCCCTGAGATCGATGACGTGGTGCGCCTTGACGACCGCTACGGCAGACAGGGGAGATGAAAACCCCGCCGCCCAACGACGATTTCGTGCGGCCGAACGGCCTGGTGACGTATGGCGAGCGCGACCGCCGGTTCCTCGTCTTCGCCGGCCTGGTGCTGGTTTCGCTGGCACTGGGCCTCAAGTCAGAGCTGGTGGCCCCGGGTGCGGTCTGGTGGCTGGCCGCCGGGCTCGTGGCAGTGAGCGTCCCCCTGGTCGTCGCCTACCTGCGGGTCGATGCCGCCCTGCGCCGCCCGGCATTGGAGCACTTCGTCCCCGCTCTGCTCGGCGCCGTGGCGATCGCCGGCCTCTCGCTCGTAATTCGCCAGTGGTGGGTTTGGACGGCGGTCGCAACAGCTTTCGGCGCCGGACTCACCGTCGCCGCCCGGCTCGACTACCTACAACTGCGTGAGCACGCCAAGCGCGGCCATCACTTCATCCAGGAGGGCATCCTGGCAGTCGCCCTAGCCGGAGGGTTCCTCGCCGTCCTCGGGTCTCCCTTCAACCTGCTTGCCAAGCTGACCTGGATCTTCATCCTCTCCGGCCTGGCCGCGTTTCGCAGCTTCCGCGTCTCGGGGGAGCCGATGGCCCCCAACCGGGGGCTCCTCTTCGCCCTCCTCGTGGCGCAGGTTGCCACCTTCTTCGCCTGGGCGATCTTCAGCTACGCCGCAACCGCCCCTGAGGGTGTCTTCGCGGCCATGCTCCTGCTCTCGTGGTACATCAACCGCGGCGTCATCCGGCATGCCGCCGAGGAGACGCTGAGACGCAACGTGGTCCTCGAGTACTCACTCTTCGGCGCGCTCCTGGCCTTCCTCTTCCTACTCAGCTTTCGGGCGCAGATCTAGTATCCTGAGACAGAAATTAGTGGGATAATGGAAGGGTCGCCGGCGGGGTTCACAATGAGGCTTACGTTATGCAACGCGGTCGCCCCAAAGCACCTCTCACTGTTTCTGACGAAGATCGCGCCGACCTCGTCCGATGGACCAAGTTGCCGAAGACCAACAACGCCCTGGCGCAACGAGCCAGGATCCTTCTCCGCTGCGCTGAAGGCGTCGACAACAGCACGATCGCGCGTGAGCTTCAGATCACCAGCGATACCGTCGGCAAATGGCGGTCGCGCTACATCGAGCGTGGTCTTGCCGGGCTTCTTGACGAGCCTCGTTCGGGAGCACCGCGGCAGATCGGCGACGAGCAGGTCGAGGCGGTGGTGAACACCACTTTGGAGTCGATGCCGATCGACTCGACCCACTGGAGCACTCGCTCGATGGCTTCTCGCAGCGGTCTGAGCTACGCCTCGGTACGGCGCATCTGGCATGCCTTCGGACTCCAGCCTCATCGGGTGGAGACGTTCAAGCTGTCGACCGACCCCCAGTTCATCGAAAAGGTCCGCGACATCGTCGGCCTGTATTTGAATCCGCCCACCAAGGCAATCGTGCTCTGCGTCGATGAAAAGGCTCAGATCCAGGCTCTGGACCGCACCCAGCCAATCCTGCCGCTGGCCCCAGGAGTCGCTGAGCGCCGGACCCATGACTACCGCCGGCATGGCACTACCTCGCTGTTCGCGGCCTTGAACATCGCCACCGGCAAGGTCATCGGCGAAACCCATCGGCGTCACCGCGCCACCGAATTCAAGAACTTCTTGGACCGGCTCGAGCAGGAAGTGCCGCCCGACCTCGGGGTCCATTTGGTCCTCGACAACTACGGCACCCATAAGACCGAACTCATCCGCCGCTGGTTGCTCCGACACCCTCGCTTCGAGGTCCACTACACGCCCACCTACAGTTCGTGGCTCAACCAGGTCGAGCGCTGGTTCGCCGTGCTCACTGAGAAGCAGATCCGCCGCGGGACTCATCGCAGTACGGAGGAATTGGAGGCTGCGATTCGCCTCTACCTCAAGGTCTACAACGACAATCCCAAACCCTTCGTCTGGGTCAAGACGGCCGACAAAATTCTCGCCAGCATCGCCCGGTTTTGCCAACGAACTTCTGTCTCGGGACACTAGCGGCGACCCTGCTGATAGCCGGGAGGCGGCGCGGGAGCCTCGTAGGCAGGGGGCATGGTCTCGAAGGAGCCGCTG
>CAXMLP010000332.1:0-4599 GCA_964194225.1 uncultured bacterium
GGGCTCGGAGATGTGTAAAGGAGACAGGATGCGATTCCCGGCCACCCGGGGGGAGCCGCTCGCGCCCCTGGCCCGGGTGGCCTCGGGCGGTGAGCTGGCGCGCGTGATGCTGGCGATCAAGACGGTCGGCGCCGAGGCCGACCGGCTGCCGACACTGATTTTCGACGAGGTCGACGCCGGAATAGGTGGCGAGGCGGCCCGCCAGGTCGGGGTCCGGCTGCGCGCCCTGGGGGCCACCAAACAGGTCCTGGTTGTCACTCACCTCGCCCAGATCGCCTGCTTCGGCGACCACCACCTTGTGGTCGAGAAAGCCGCCGGCGGCGAGGGCCGTAACCTGGTCGCGGTGCGCGAGCTGCAGAGCGCCGATTCGCGCGCCGCCGAGCTCGCCCGGATGATGAGCGGGACAGTTACAGCCAAGGCCCTCGCCCGGGCCCATGAGCTATTGGAGGAATCAAGAGGTTGAAGCACGCAGTTCTGGGTGCCGGCGGCGTCGGCGGTCTGGTCGGGGGCGCCCTGGCGAAGGCGGGCCGCGAGGTTCTCCTGATCGTGCGCAACAAGCATCCCCGCCGGCTGACCATCGAGAGCACCCTGCTCGGCAACTTCGAGGCCGGCATTGAGGCGATCAGCGTTCTCGACCGGCCGGTTGATGTCCTCTGGGTGGCGACCAAGGCGACCCAGCTGGAGGGCGCCCTCCGCGCAGCGCCGGCCCGATGGGTGAAGGGAACCGTGGTCCCGCTGCTCAACGGCTTCGACCACGTGGCGCGCCTTCGCGACATCTACTCCGTGGTGACGCCGGGAGTGATCCGGGTGGAGGTGGAGCGGGGAGAGCCGGGCCAGATCCGGCAGATCGGCCCCTTCATCGCGATCGAGGTCGCCGGGCCCCTGGCGTCGGAGCTCGTCAGCGAGCTGACCGAGGCGGGAATCACGGCGACGGTCAGGGACGACGAACTGACGATGCTCTGGCAGAAGATGCTGATCCTGGCGCCGATGGCCCTGACGACCAGCGCCCTGGGTCGTCCCCTGGGCGGGGTGCGGGATGAGCCGCTGTGGCGCGAGCACCTCATGGGTGTTCTCGACGAGGCCAATGCGGTCGCCCACGCGCTGGGCGCCAAGACCGATCCCGAGCTCGCCCGGGGACAGCTCCTGGCAGCGCCCGATGGCATGCGCACCTCGATGCAGAAGGATCGTGAGGCGGGCCGCCCCATCGAGCTCGATGCGGTGGCCGGCCCGATCCTGCGGGCGGGCCGGCGAAACTCTGTTCCGACACCCCACACGGACGAGCTCCTCCGGCTGCTGAGGTAGGTCGGTGGCGAGGGCGAAGCTCTTCAGCGGCCCTGACGACGGCCGCATCCGGCGCGCTCTCTGCATCGTTGCGCACCCCGATGACATCGAGTTCTACTGCGCCGGCACCGTTCTCAAAATGACCCATCGCGGCGTGGCGGTCGACTTCCTGCTGGCCACCTCGGGAGACAAGGGGTCGAGTGATCCAGCCATCTCCTCCGAGGAGCTGGGCAGCCGCCGCGAGGCTGAGCAGCGAGCGGCGGCGACCGTGTTGGGCGCGGGCCGGGTGGACTTCCTGCGCCAACCGGACGCGGAGTTGGAGGAGGGCCTCGCGCTGCGCCGCGATTTCGTTGCCGCAATCCGCCGCAGCCGGCCCGATCTCCTACTCACCTTCGATCCGACGCCCGGCTACCGGTACCACCCCGACCACCGGGTCGTCGGGCGCGTCGCGCTCGACGCGGCCTGGCCGGCCGCCCGCGACCGGCTGAGCTTCCCGGAATCCGGGCCGCCCCACGAAACGGCGGAGGCCTGGTGCTTTGCCGGGCCCTCACCGGGGCTCGTCATCGACGTGGGGGAGGTGCTCGAGCAGAAGATCTCGGCGCGCCTCGAGCACCGCAGCCAGACGGGGAGCGCCGGCCAGCTGCGTCATCGCTGGCGGGCGATCGGCGGCATCGAGCGCTTTCACCAGGTGGACCTTCGCTAGATGGGGGTCAGGGTTGGCGCAGGCGCGCCGCCTGAGCGCGGCCGAGCGCCTGAACTTCGACACCCGCGCCTTTCAGGTGAAAGTGATACTGGCCCAGGCGGGCGACGAGCTCGCCGGCCCCGGCGTCACCCGTTGCCGTGCACTCGTCGACGTGGACCTCATCAGCGCACGAGGTCATCGCGCCGGGGGCGAGCGCCGCTGCGCGATGGGCGAGCCGGGCGCCCTCGACTCGGGTCAGCACCAACAGGTCCTCCTCCAGCCGGCGGCCACCGGCGGACCAGGTCCGGGTGGCCTGGTCAAGCCAGCCCCAGGTCCGGTAACGCATCAGCGCGAGGGGCTGGTTCTGCTGTTCCTCGGCGGCCTGCGTGAGGCTGATGTGGTCGCGACCGGCGACTCGCGGCAGACCCACGTCGCCCTCCTCAAGGATGGCCTCGGCTGCGCTCCGGTGGGCCAGCGGGGTGGGTCGGACCGGGGCGGCTGACGGGGTCGCCGGGGGAGCGGTCGAAGCGCTGGGCAGCGGCCCACCAACCTCGCAGCAGAGGATCAGGGCGGCGGCCAGGACAGGGAGTCGGGGGAAGCCCACCCGGCTATCATGTCCGCCGGGATGCACCAACCGGACGGAAAGCCGCGCCTGCAGGTTGCGACGGCCGTCTTCGAGGGCCCGCTGGAGCTGCTGCTCGCCCTCACCGAGCGAGAGGAGCTCGACATCCTCGAGGTGCCGCTGGCCTCCCTGACGGATGGCTACCTGCGCGAGATCACGGCTCTCGAAGCGCCGGATCCGACGGAGATGGCCGCCTTTCTGTGGATGGCGACCCGCCTCATGTTGTTGAAGTCGATCCGGCTCCTGCCCGGTGAGGAACCCAGCGACGAGGAGGTGGAGCTGCTCGGTTGGGAGGAGGATGTCCGCCAGCGGCTCGAGGAGTACCGGCAGTACAAAGAGGTGGCCCGCGAGCTGATGGAACGCGCGGCGCAGGAGTCGGAGGCGTATCCCTCTCCGGCGCGGACGCTGACGGTTGAGGGACAGGAGGCGCCCCTCGAGGTGAACCTCCTGATGAGCGCCTTCCAGGATCTGCTCAGCCGGGTGCCGCCGCGGCCGGTGACGGTGACCGGTCGGAGCTGGACGACCGACCAGAAGGTGGAGTTTTTGATCGGCCGGCTGCTGTGGGGCGAGGTCATGCTGGTGGAGTTGATCCTCGACTGCGAGGATCGGTTGGAGGCGGTGGTGACGTTTGTCGCACTGCTCGAACTGCTCCGCCAGGGCCGCGTTTCGGTGCGCCAGAGGGAGAGCTTCGGGGAGATCCTCGTGCAATGGAAGCATGTGTGATGGGTGAATCCGCCGATCTCCAAAAGGCGTTGGAGGCGATCCTGTTCAGCTCCAACCGCCCACTCCGGGTTCGCGAGCTCGCCCAGGCGACCGAGGTCGCGCCGAAAGAGGTGCAGGCCGCCCTCGCCCAGCTCGGTGAAGGGCTCGCCGGGCGCGGTCTGATGCTGCAGCGGCAGGGAGACCAGGTGCAGCTGGTGACGCGCCCGGAAGTCGCCTCCTACGTCCGTCGCGCTCTCCGCCCGGAGGTCACCGGCCGGCTCAGCCCGGCGGCCTACGAAACGCTCGCCATAGTCGCCTACCAGCAGCCGGTCACCAAGTCCCGGATCGAGGAAATCCGCGGGGTCAGCTGTGACAGCGTCCTTGCCAACCTTGAGCTGCGCAACCTCGTCACCGAGGTCGGCCGGGGGGGCGGCCCCGGTCAGCCCCGCCTCTTCGGCACCACGATGCGCTTCCTCCAGGTACTCGGGCTGGCGAGCCTGGCGGACCTGCCGGCGCCGGGAGGCGAAGTCACCGCGTGAGCGAGCGCCTCAACCGCTACCTGACGCGCTGCGGCGTCGCTTCTCGGCGGGCGGCCGACGCTCTCATCGCATCGGGAGGCGTCCTGGTGAACGGCCGCCGGCCGCCCCCCGACGGCCTTCTCATCGATCCCGACGTGGACCGGGTCGAGGTGGGGGGGCGGATCATCGAACCGCCCGGGACACTTAGTTACATTGCGCTGAATAAGCCAATCGGCTACGTGGTGACTGCCTCTGACACGGGTTCGCGGCCGACCGTGTTCGATCTTGTGCAGACCCCCAACCGGCTTTTCTCGGTCGGCCGATTGGACATGGACAGCCGCGGCCTCCTCCTGCTGACGGACGACGGTGAGCTGGCCAACCGGCTTGCCCACCCCCGCTACAAGGTCGCCAAGGAATACCGCGCACTGGTTGACGGGGTGCCCGGCGAGGCTGACCTGCGGCAGCTGCGCGATGGGGTTCAGCTGGAAGACGGCCGGACGGCGCCCGCCCAGGCCCAGCTGGCGGGGCAGGTGCGGGGCCTCTCCCAGGTTCAGCTCGTGATCCGGGAAGGCCGCAATCGCCAGGTGCGAAGGATGCTCGAGACCCTCGGCCACCCTGTTCGTGACCTGCAGCGGGTGGGGTTCGGGCCGATCCGTTTGGGAAGGCTGAGGGAGGGCGACTGGCGGCGCCTGCGGCCGGCCGAGATCCACACCCTCCGCCAGGCGGCCGGCCTGGACACCCGTGGACTGTAACGGCCAAATGATGTCCATCCGACGCCCCAGGGAGCCGGGCCG
>CAXMLP010000333.1:0-6260 GCA_964194225.1 uncultured bacterium
CTCGTCAACAACGCCGGCATCAACATTCGCAAACGACCCGAGGAATATTCGCTGGAGGAATGGCATCAGGTGCTCGACACCAACCTGACCAGTGCCTTTCTCTGCGCCAGGGCGGCCCACCCGGAGCTGAAGCGCAGCGGTGCCGGGAAGGTGATCAACATCGGCTCGATGATGTCGATCTTCGGCGGTCCGCTTCTCTCTGCTTACGGCGCCAGCAAGGGTGGCATGGTGCAGCTGACCAGGGGATTGGCGGCGGCCTGGGCGGTGGACAACATCCAGGTGAATGCAGTGCTCCCGGGTTGGATCGACACGGCTCTGACTCAGCGGGCCCGCGTTGACATAGAGGGTTTGCATGAGCGCGTGTTGAGCCGCACGCCGGCTGCCCGATGGGGCGTTCCCGAGGACCTGGCGGGGATCGCCGTCTTCCTCGCCAGCCCGGCCTCGGACTTCATAACCGGCGCCGCGATCCCGGTTGACGGGGGTTATTCGGTCGCCGGCTAGTGGACAGTCCACCAACCCGTCAGTCATAGATCCGCTCCAGGTACCAGGCGTCCGCGTGGAGGTCGTGGAATAGCTCCACCAGCAGGTCCGAATTGAGGATCACCTTCCAGTACTCCCGCGCGATCGGCCTTGACCACCAATCGGCCTCCGCCAGCCAGCGGGAGGCGGGGCGGAGTGAGCCGCGCAGGGAGCCGGCGCAGATCCGGGCCGGCGCGCCGTCGGCCCCGAGCTCGACCTCGATCTCGAGCGGCGGATCGCACAGCCGCGTCATCGCCTGCGTGTCGCTTTGATGCCATGGTGGTCATCGGCATGCCGTGTCGTTGCGGCTGCCGTCCGGTTGAGCGTCGCCACTTTTGCGATGCGTGGGGAGCAGTCGAAGTTGCCCAGGTTCCGGCTGAGGCTCGGGTCAGCCAGCGGTGCCGGCAGGGCCCGGGGTGGGGCCGGCTGACCGGCTGTCGGGGTGCCGCTCAGGCCGACGGGGTCCCAGCGAAAGCGCTGGGAGGGAATCGGTGAATCCGGCAGCGCCGGCTCCGGCTGCAGCGCGATCCCGGCGCCGTGGCGATCCTGCAGCCTTTCCAGCGCCGCCTTCACCTCTTCGGCGGAGCCGTCGCCACGGACCCAAAGCCTCAGCTGCCGGCGGCCGGCCGCCTCCAGCTGAGGCAGCTCGATCTCCATCTCGGTGACCGGCTCCCGCGGCTGCCATTCCCGAAGCCAGGCGCCGACCAGTCCGAACAGCTCGGCAGTGCTGGTGAGGGGGTTGCGGACCACAGACTCGCGTTCCTCGGTGTCCAGCCGGAGCCGGACGCGCTTGGCGCCGGCGCCCCGCAGGCCCATCTCGGCGGCGAGGTCGGAGCAGAGCGCGCGGCCGACGAAGAGGAGCGCCTCGCGATCCTCCACCGGGGGTTCGAACTGACGCTGAACTGAGGTGGAATGGGGAGGCAGCCAGGGCGTCAGCCGGTCGGGCTCCTCGGCCCGAGCTCGCCGGGCGGCGGCGCGTCCCTCCCGGCCGAGCTGCGATTCCAGCTGGCGGGGGCCGATCCGCGCGACATCACCGAGGGTGCGCAGGCCGAGCAGCTCCAGCCGCTCCTCCTGCCAGGGCTCCAGGCCGAGCTCACCCACCGGCAGGGGAGCCAAAAACTCCCTTGCCTCCCTCACCTCCCCGACCGCCAGCAGCCGGCCGGGGCGCGCCCCTTTCGCGGCCAGGCGGGCGATGAAAGGACCCGGACCCAGGCCCAGCCGGGGCTCGGCGCCGGTGGCGTCGCGCAACCGGCGGCGCATCTCGCGTACCGCCAGCGTCCTCTGGACGACTCCTTCGAGGTCAATCCAGGCCACCCCCTCGACGCGCACCTCGACCACCGGCGAGAGGTCGTAGAGAGCTGCTGAGATCCGCTCCGCCAGCCGTGCCGCCCCGGCGGGATCGGGGTCCCGGAACTCGGCGTCAGGACAGAGCTGCTGCGCCTGCCGCTGGCTCATCCCCATCCGCACGCCCGCCTCGGCGGCCTCCGGCGAGGCGCAGACGACAGTCTCCCGCCACCCCGCCACCACGACCGCCCGGCCATAGAGTTCGGGATTGAGCGCGAGCTGCAGGTGCGGGACTAGACCACAGCAGACTCGAGCTGTCCCGTCAGTTCCCACGCCCTCTCCACATTCGTCACCCCAAGCTCCGGATAAAGGCCCGCCCCCAGCGGATAGTTGATCTCGAGCTCCGCCATCCGGCCGGGCAGCGAGACCTTGTTTTTGACGCAGGTCACCCGGACCCGCAGCCCCACCAGCTCGCCCCGTTCGAACTTCCAGGTCAGCCGCTCCACTCCGAGGCTCAGGCTCGAGGCATGAGCCAGCGCGCGGGGCGCCTCCTCCACCACTGCCACAGCGATCGCCTCGGACCGCTCGGCGGCGGCGGCCAGGAGGGGGAGCCAGGGTTCCGCCGCGGCGGCGACGCGGGCGGGGAGGGAGAGGAGCAGGAACCCGGCGCCCGCCTTCGCCAGGGCAACCGCCGCCTCTCCCGCCGCCGCCGCATCCCCGGGCCGCACCACCGTCAGCGCGTGGAGGTCGGGCTGGAACTCCATCAAAGCCCAGGGATCGAAGCTCCGCCCGGGATCAACCGCGATCACCGCCCCGAATTCGTGCGTCGCCCGGGCGAGCAGGGCGAGCCCGAGGCTCGACTTGCCGCAGGAGCCATGCCCGCTGAGCACGCAGACCCGGCCTCGGGGCAATCCGCCAATCCCCGTCAGCCCGTCGATGGCTGACATCCCCGTTGGCCAGGCCTCGACTGGGGGAAGCCTGACCACCGGGGCCAGGGCGTGCTCGCCGAAACGAAGGTGGATGACATCCACCGCCTGGTTCAAACGGGCGTGCCTGGATTCGGTCTGCATATCTCTTTCCGGAGGTTGCCGGCGGTTGTGGACGAGGAGCCTCCGGAAAGACGTGTTGTGCGGCGTGAGGCGGCTATAGACTAGCGAACAAACGTTCGTCAGTCAATGGCTTGGAGCTTGCCTGGCCGCTAGAAAGAGATGACTCGCTCCGCCTCCATCGTCAGCCTGACCACGTCCGGTGGCGCGACCCACTCCTGGTGCTCACCCAGCTGCGAGACCCCACGGGCCTCAGCGCAGCCGCGTCATATGTAGAGGGTGACGCCACCGGCGCGGCATTTCTCGAGCAGCTGGCCGAGGGGCGGGATACCGACACCGTGGACGGTCTGGGCCACTCCCGGTTTGAGGAGACCGGTCGCATCGCCGGCGAGGATCACTCCGCATTCGGTGCCGGCAGGCACAGCCCCATTGGCAGCGATGTGGAAGGGGATGCTGGCCCGTGTTGGATCGGCGGTTCCGGAGCTGGCGAGGATGAGCAGTTTCGGCATTCCTGAATCATGGCCCCCCGCCCGGTCGGAAACAAGAAACCTTTTGCGGTCCGGTTCGTTTTAGGGATATGCCAATCGGAGTCGCGAGGGGGGCGGCGGTGCGGATCGTCAGCCTGGCGGTGGTCGCCTGCGCGCTCGCCTGCAGCCAGGGCGGGGCGACCGTCTCTCGCCCGCTGGGCGCCAGCTTCACTGTTCCCGCCGCCGCAACGGAGAACGTGGAGCGAGTGGCGCTTCCCGGCGCGCGGTATGACGCGCCCAATCCAGCTTCCGAGGTCGACACGCTGTTCCGGCTCGTCTATGCGGCTCGGAATCTGCCGCGCGGTGGCGTCGAGGACCTGAATCGGCTCAGGGCGCTGGTCGACGGCGCCTACGCCGATTACACGCTTCCCCTCTCGGAGCCGGAGATCCGCGACGAGAAAGCCGGACTCCTCCTGGAGATCAATTTCAGCAACATCAACACCCGCCTGGATGAGTGGGACCCCACCGCGGACGGAAAGTCGGGCGTCGCCCTGGTCTGGGTCACGCGGACGCGGACCGATACCCGAATTGACGGGCCGTCGCCCTCTCAAACGGCCACCTACCAGTTCCGGGCCGCGCGCCGGCAGCTCAGGGGGGATGCGGTCTACTGGGTTGTGACCGACTTCCTGAACCCGGCCACGAACCGGTGGGTGTCGGATGTGGCGGCGGTCTCCGCCGTCGATGTCAGCTCCGAGCTGGTGCAGTTCTTCGCCGACTTCTATGACGCGCGCACCTACAAGTACGGTCACCCGATCGACCTAGCCAAGGCGACGCGGTTGTCACGGCTCAGCTATCAGGCGTACACCGTCCCCCTGATCGAGCGGGAGCAGTCGGAGGCCGCAAGCGGGGCTCTCGTCTCCATCAGGTACGTCGGGATCAAGCCATTCCTGATCAGCTGGATCGCCGGCGCCACTCCGCACGGTGGGGTGGCGACGGTCGGGGTCACCCGTACCGCGCTGGAGATCAGGCGCGACGGGCCTGTCGCCCCGGACACGGCCACCTACCAATTTCGGGTTCACCGCCACACCGACGACGCCGGCCGGAGCTACTGGATGGCGATTGATTTCCTTCGCCCCGATTCGCAGCGGTGGGTGTCGGACCTGGCGGGACAGTCCGTGGGCATGCCCGCCACGGGGCACGGTTGATAGAGAACTGACCGGCGGTCGCCGGAACAGTCGTTGAGGTCAGGCCGATTTTCTCCGGGAGGACAGGCCGATCAGGAGCAGGCCGGCGAGTGCCGCGCCGAGCCCGATGACCAGCCAGAGGCGCTGGCCGGTCATGAAGCTGCCGCGAATGTAACCGAGGCCCTGGCCCATCCAGACGCCGCCGACCAGCAGCAGCAGAACTCCGAGCACGATCGAGCCGAGTCGCGGTCCCATGCTTGATTTATACGCGGAGAGGTGACCGGGTGGATCATAGGAAGCCGAAATGAAGTGCCCCGTGCCCTGCCTCGAATGCGGGACGTACACGATGGAGCTGGATTTGAACCAGGACCACCAGCACATCGCCTGCGAGCGGTGTGAGCGCGTCTGGTGCGCCAACTGCATCGGCCGCTGGGAGATCCCGATCTCGCCCGAATGGCTCAAGCGACAGCGCGTCGCCTCGCTGAACTGAGTCCCGGCAGGTGGATGGCCAAGTGCAAGGCTAAGTGAAAGGCAGGATGCCTCGATGACTGAATACCTCATGGCCGGCCAGCTCTCCGAGCTGGAGCGGCTGCGGGTGCAGTCGAAGGTCTGGGAACCTGCCGGTGAGGCCCTTCTTGCCCGGCTTGGCGAGGGGACTGGCGGGCGAGCCCTGGACGTCGGTTGTGGCGCGCTTGGCTGGCTGGCGACTCTCAGCCGCTGGGTCGGCCCAACCGGATCGGTGATCGGCACCGACATCGAACCAGAGCTGCTCGAGGCGGCCGCCGGGTTGCGACTTGGAAATGTCGAGCTGCGCCGGGACGACATCTTCGCAAGCACGCTCGAGCCGCGCTCCTTCGACCTCGTCCACGTGCGGTTCGAGCTGGCTCCCATCGGCCGTGTGGAGGAGCAGATGGGAATCCACCGGGCGCTGGTGAGGGCGGGTGGTTGGCTGGTGCTCGAGGAACCGGAGACGAGCTCCTGGCGGCTCAACCCGGATGGCCCCGCCGCGGGTCGGTTGATCGAATTGATCCGGCAGGCCTTCCGCGCCGCGGGTGGTGACTTCGACGTCGGAAGACGACTGCCTGACCTCATCCGCGCCACCGGCGCCACCGAGGTCGATTACGCGATCCAGACAGCCGTGCTCCGGCCCGGCCATCCCTACCTGAACAACCATGTCCAGATGTCGACCTCGCTCGAGGGGCGACTGGCCGCGATCGTCGGTGCGGCTGAGCTGGCCGAGCTGCGCCGCGACGCCGAGCAGGAGTTGGATGGAACCCGCTGGGGAGTGCCCTTCTCCGTGGTCCAGGCGTGGGGGCGGCTCCCATAACGCACGCGATCGCGATCGTCGATGCGGTGCAGGTGCCCCGGCCACCGCCGGCGGAAAGGCTTCGCGAGTTCTACTTCGCTGCCGCGCAGAGGTACACGCTCGGGTTGATCAGATACAACATGGGCGAGTTCAGGGTGGGCCCGGTTGCGCTGATCCGCTTCCAGCCGCCGGTTGCGACGCCCACCGGCTGGCGGTTCGACCTCAGCGGCGGCCTGCTCGTGCGGGGCGGCGCGGGCAGCCTTGAGATCGGCTGGCGGGACGGGATCCTCCGGCTCGACGTGAGCGATTACACCCCCGCCCTCCCGCGGCCGGTCTACCGCCTCACCCAGCTCCTGTTTCACCACTTCCTCACCCGCCTGGTGCTGCTCCAGATGCGCGGCCGGCTACCCGCGATGGCGCTGCCCTCGCCACCTTTCCGCCGGCTCGGCGGGGG
>CAXMLP010000334.1:0-3529 GCA_964194225.1 uncultured bacterium
CAGTGCGGCTACTGCACGCCCGGTTTCATCATGGCCGGGGTCTATTTGCTCAGCCAGAATCCAAATCCCACCGACGACGAGATCCGCAAGGGCCTGGAGGGCAACCTCTGCCGTTGCACCGGCTACGTCAACATCGTCAAGTCGGTGAAGGACGCGGCGCAGAAGATGGCCGCGGCCCAGGGTTCGGGGCGGCCTGCGGCAGGCACCCCGGTCACCGCGGGGGGCGAGTGAGATGGCGATCAGCCAGATGATCGGAGCCCGGATCCAGCGCCGTGAGGATCCGCGGCTGATCACCGGTCACGGTCGGTACACGGACGACTTCTCGCGGGCCGGCACCGCCTATATGGCCGTGATCCGCAGCCCCTATCCCCATGCCTCGATCAAGTCCATTGATGTCACCGCGGCGAAAGCAGCACCCGGTGTCGTCGCTGTCCTCACCGCCGCCGATTTCAAGAAGGTCCTGAGCGGCTTTCACCCCGTCGCCGCGGCCTTCGTCGCCGAGAAGAAGCAGACGCCGGACAGGTTTCCCATCGCCGAGAGCGAGGTCTGCTTCCAGGGCGAGCCGGTGGCCGTGGTCCTCGCCGAGTCCGCCTATCAGGCAGCCGACGGCGCCTTCCTGGTGGACGTCGAATACGACCAGCTGCCCGTCGCGACCGAGCTCGAGAAGGCATTCGCGGGCGGTCCAACCGCCCACACCGGTGCCGCCGACAACATCGGTTGGGATCTCACCTACATCCCCTGGGACGCGACCGCGGACGCCTTTGCGACCGCCGAGGTGACCGTCAAGCAGCGCATCCATCAGCAGCGCCTGGCGCCCACGCCGATGGAGACGCGAGCCGTGGCCGCCGAGTACAGCGCCTCCGACAACACCATGACCCTCTGGCTGTCGAGCCAGAACCCCCATTTCATCCGCCTCTTCGTGGGCGGAGCCCTCGGCATCGGCGAGAGCCGGCTGCGGGTCATCTCGCAGGACGTCGGCGGAGGCTTCGGCTCGAAGATCTCGCCCTACCCTGAGGACTACCTCGTCCCCGCCTCGGCCAAGATCCTCAACCGCCCCGTGAAATGGACTGAGTCGCGGACCGAGAGCCTGCAGACCACGACGCATGGTCGCGGCCAGTATTTCGACGTCGAGCTGGCCCTGAATCGCGACGGTGCCCTCAAGGGACTGCGCGTCACTCAGATCCTCGACATGGGTGCCTATTGCGGGCTCTTCAGCGCCTTCCAGGCCTGCGCCTGCCTCCTGGCGGGCGGCGCCTACACCTGGCCCGCCATCTCGGCGCGGACGATCGGCGTCCTCACCAACAAGGTCCCCACCGACCCCTACCGCGGCGCCGGCCGGCCGGAGGCCACCCACCTGTGCGAACGGATCATGGACATGGGCGCGCAGGCGATCGGGATGGACCCCGTCGAACTGCGCCGCAAGAACTTCATCACCACCTTCCCGGCGACGAGCAACTTTGGGCTCGTCATCGATTCCGGTGACTACGACAAGTCCCTCACCAAGGCTCTTCAGCTGGCCGGTTATGACGCGCTGCGCAAGGAGCAGGCCGAGAAGCGGGCGGCCGGCAAGTACATGGGGATCGGGGTCTCGACCTGGATCGAGATCTGCGGCTTCGGACCGAGCGCCGCCACCGCGCCGGCGGCGGGTGTCGCGCTTGTCGAGTCGGCCCAGGTTCGCGTCTTTCCCACCGGCTCGGTCTCCGTTTACGTGGGCACCCATTCCCACGGCCAGGGTCATGACACGACCTTCGCGCAGATTGTCGCGGACAGCCTCGGCATCCCGATGGATTCGGTACAGCTTCACCACGGCGATACCGGCGAAGGCCCCGCCTTCGGCTACGGCACCTACGGATCCCGATCGCTCGCCGTGGGCGGCATGGCGGTGAAGATGTCGTGCACCAAGGTCGTCGACAAGGCGCGGCGGCTGGCCGCCCACCTCTTTGAGGCGGACGAGGCTGACGTCCTATTCGAGCAGGGAAAGTTCTTCGTCAAGGGCTCACCGCAGAATGGCAAGGCCCTCGGCGAGGTTGCCTTCGCCTCCTACGGAGCGGGCCTGCCAGAGGGCATGGAGCATGGCCTCGAGGCAGTCAGCTATTTCGACCCGCCCAACTTCGTCTGGCCCTTCGGCGCCCACATCTGCGTCGTCGAGGTCGACCCCGAGACGGGCGGGGTGGACATGAAGAAGTACGTGGCTGTGGACGACTGCGGCAACGTCATCAACCCGATGATCGTCGAGGGCCAATTGCACGGTGGGATCGTGCAGGGCATCGCGCAGGCACTCTTCGAGGAGATGACCTACGACCCCACGACGGGGCAGCTGCAGACGGGCACCTTCCTCGACTATTCGATGCCCACTGCCAACGAGATCCCCGAGCTGGTGCTCGGGAGCACGATCACCCCCAGCCCCTCCAACGAGCTCGGCGTCAAGGGGATCGGGGAGGCGGGCACCATCGCCTCCAGCGTTGCCGTGATCAATGCGATCTGTGACGCGCTCTCACCACTCGGCATCAAGCACATCGACATGCCGGCCAGCCCGGACCGGCTCTGGAAACAGATCAAGGAAGCGCGGGGTGCCGCGGGGCACTCCACCAATGGAGGGGGACCCCAGTCATGATCCCAGCCGCCTTCGAGTATGAGAAGGCCACCTCGGTCCAGCACGCCAGTGAGCTCCTCCAGCGTCATGGGGAAGACGCCAAGGTGCTGGCCGGTGGCCACAGCCTGATCCCCCTCATGCGACTTCGCCTCTCCCAGCCGAGCGCGCTCGTCGACATCACCGGACTGCGCGAGCTCGATTACATCACCCTCGAAGATGGCAAGCTCCGCATCGGCGCTTTGACGCGCCATGTTCAGCTCCAGAACAGCGCCACCGTCAAGCAGAACCTGCCGATCCTGGCCGAGGTCGCCGATGAGGTCGGCGACAACCAGGTTCGCAACATGGGAACCATCGGTGGGGTGATTGCCCACGCCGATGCCGCCGGGGACTATCCGACCCTGGCGCTGATGCTGGACGCCGAGATCGTGACCAATAAGCGCCGCCTCGCCGCCCGCGATTTTTTCCAGGACATCTTCACAACCCCGCTGCAGCATGACGAACTGGTCTGCGAGGTGGTCTTCCCCGTCGCCCAGGGCCCGCACAAGTACATCAAGTTCCGCCGGCGCCTCTTCGATTGGGCGATCGTCGGGGCCGCGGCCCAGCAGCTGGACGGCGGCTGGCGGATCGGCCTCACCAACGTCGGCTCGACACCGGTGCGGGCGACGGCGGTGGAGCAGGCCCTCGCTTCCGGGGCGTCGGTGGATGAGGCGGCCAAGAAGGCGTCCGACGGTCTCAACCCCTCGGCCGACCTGCGCGCCAGCGCCGATTACAAAAAGCACCTGGCTCGCGTCCTGACCCGCCGCGCCATCGAGCAGGCCACCGCCTAACCCGGCGCTTCCGCTTCCTCCCCCCGCCAAGGGGGGGAGGTTGGTGGGGGGCGTCCTCATCACCTGGGGCTTATTTCACCCGCCTGGGCGTGAGTCGCTGCATTTCCCC
>CAXMLP010000335.1:0-2533 GCA_964194225.1 uncultured bacterium
ATGACGCGGGCGCCTATACGCCCTACGGGATCATCCTGCCGATCATCACGGCCGGCCAGATCGGGGGTCCCTACCGCATCCCCGCGCTGCGGGTCCGATTCCGCGACCTCTACACAAATTGCACGCCCACGTCCCCCTACCGAGGAGCCGGACGCCCTCACGCGTGCTTCGTCATCGAGCGCGTCATGGACGCCATCGCGGCCGATGTCGGCCTCGACCGGGCTGAGGTGCGGCGGCGCAACCTGATCCAACCCGACCAGTTTCCCTACGAGACGGGGCTCGACTGGCAGGACGGCGGCAGAGCGGTTTATGACAGCGGTAACTACCCCGAGCTCCTCGTGCGGGCGCTCACCGGGCTCGGGCCGCGGCCGCCGGGCGAGAACGTTGGGATGGGCCTGGCCCTTTATGTGGAAGGGACCGGGGTCGGCCCCTATGAGGGTGCCCACGTCCAGGTCCTGGTCTCCGGCCGGGTCGTGGTCAGCACGGGGATTCCGAGCCAGGGCCAGGCGCATGCCACGGTGTTCGCGCAAATCGTGGCGGATGAGTTGGGCGTCGAGGTCGACGAGGTGGAGGTCACCGGCGGCGACACGCGCCGCTTCCAATGGGGCGTGGGCACCTTCGCCTCGCGCGGCGCGGTGATGGCCGGGAACGCCACTGCCGCCGCGGCCCGAAATGTGGCGGAGAAGGCGAAGCTGGTGGCGGCCGACCAGCTGGAGGCTGACGCAGCCGACCTGGAGCTGGTGGGGGGAAAGGTGCGCGTCAAGGGCTCGCCGGACCGCTCCATTCCCCTCGCGGCGGTCGCCATCCTCTCCAACCCGCTGCGCTACGCCTTCGGCGGTGGGGCCGAGATGGCCACCCAGTTCCAGGGCCCCAGGCGTGAAGGTCCCCCCCTGCGCGAGGGGGAGGCGCCCGGGCTGGAGGCAAGCGGCTATTTCAGCGCGACCGGCTCGACCTGGGCCTCGGGGTGCCATGCGGCGTGGGTGCATGTGGACCCCGACACATTCCGCATGCGGATCCTGAAGTACGTAGTAGTTCACGACTGCGGCCGGTTGATCAACCCGCTCGTGGTCGAGGGCCAGATCCGGGGCGGGGTTGCTCAGGGCATCGGGGGAGCCTTCTATGAACGGCTGGCCTACGACGCAGAAGGGCAGCTCCGGAATGCCAGTTTCATGGACTTCCTGATGCCCTACGCGACCGAGATCCCGGAGATCGACATCGAACACATCGAGACCCCGTCGCCGCTGAACCCATTGGGCATCAAGGGCGCCGGCGAGGCCGGCACCATCCCGGTCGGGGCGATGCTGGCGTCGGCGATCGAGGAGGCCACCGGAATCCCAATTACGGAGATGCCCCTCTCGCCGCTGCGGCTCTACGAGCTGAGCGGAGGTTCGGCAAGCGGGGGCGGCTGAGACCCTTCGGTCAGCGCGCGCAGAGTTCGATAACCCTCTCCCCGGTCCAGGAAGGGCCGCTCTCGATCAGGTCGCCGCAGTTCCACAACGGCGCCGTCGCGAATGACGACGCCATAGTCGCGCTCGGCGGACTCCGGCGAGACCAAGCCCCGGGCCACGTCCTGGAGCACCAACTCCGGCTCGCGCGCAAAGGGATCTCCCCAGCCACCGCCGCCGGTGGTGCGAAGCCGGAGCAGGGTGCCGGCCGGCAGCTCCACGTCATCGTTCATACCGGGCAGCGGCCGACCATCCACGCTGGCCTGATAAGGCTGGCCGGCCATGCCTCCGGCGACGCCGTAGGGCCCGAGAAACCCGCGGTCCGCCGTTGAAACGAAGTAGGCGTCACAGAGCAGCCGGATGTGCTTGTCGTAACCAAGACCGCCCCGGCGCTGACCGGGTCCCCCGGAGTCGATCGCCAGGGCGAGCTTTTCGATGATGACCGGGAAGCGGGTTTCCGCGAACTCGGCGGGCAGGTTCTTGCTGTCGGGCACGATGTGGATCGCGTCGGAACCGTCGGCGTAGAACCGCCCTCCGGAGCCGCCGCCAAGCACCTCGCGCAGCAGGTACCAACGCCCGTCCGCATCCCTTCCGTGGATGCCCCAGTACCGAATGGTCTCCTGATCGGCGGGCATCCGGCCGCCCACCGCCTGGGCCAGGCAGCCGGCGAACACGCCAAGCAGGCGGAGGATCAGAAATGAGCGGGCATTGGTCGGAGCCGGGAACTCCGGCGTGACCAGCGTGCCCTTGGGCGGAAAGCGAAGCTCGAGAATCTCGCAGATACCCTCGTTGATGTCGAGCTCGGCGGCGCGCTCGGGCGAGACCGCCAGGTTGCGCAGGATGCACGCCATCCATTTGCGCAGAAAGAGGCCCTCGGCATAGTCGCCGGCGTGGTTGATGGGACCCCGCGCCTGTGGCCCGGTACCGGTCAGGTCGCAAACGATCCGGTCGGCCGTCTTGGTCATGGTCATGTGGAGGACATGCAGGCGCGGGGCCTCGATGCCGTCGTGCTCGATGTAATCCTCGAACTCGTAGACGCCGTCCGGGATCGCAGGCAAAATCTCGCGGCGGAAGGTGTCGGCGCAGCG
>CAXMLP010000336.1:0-5381 GCA_964194225.1 uncultured bacterium
CCGGGCAAGCTGCCGCAGATCGGCGGGGCGGTCGGAACCGCGATCAAGGAGTTTCGCAAGGCGACCAGTGAGCTCAAGGACGAGGTCACTCGCTCCACCTCGATCGAGCCCAACCCGCCGGCACCGCCGACGGCAGCGGTTGTCGACCCGGCTCCCGCCACGCCTGTCACTCCGGCCGCCGGCGTCACCGACCCGGCCCGCAGCGCCGTTGTCAGCAGCCCCGCGCACCAGGACAAGCCCGAGCTCCCCAAGGCGTAGGGCGGGCCTGTCTTGATGGCCCTCCTCGACCGGGTTCTTCAGCGTGGTCCGGCGGCGGCTGAACCCGGCGCCAACGAGGTCGAGGAGTCGCGCATGTCGGTACTCCAGCATCTGGAGGCACTGCGTCGGGTCCTGATCATCTGCACGGTCGCCCTCACGCTCACCTCGGTCATCGCCTTCTTCTTCTGGACCAAGGTCGTCTACTTCCTCATCGCGCGCGGGAAGGTGACCGATCACCTGGTGTTCACCACGCCGACAGGTGGCTTCACGCTCGGCATCAAGGTCGCCATCATCGTCGGGATCATCGCTGCGGCTCCGGTCTGGATCCAGCAGATCTGGTGGTTCGTCAGCCCGGGCCTTCACCGTCACGAACGGCGGCTGATCCTGCCCCTGATCTTCGCCACGCTGCTCTTCTTTGCGATCGGGGTGTCCTTTGCGCTCTTCGCCCTGCCCCTCTTCCTGAAGATCCTCAGCGGATTTGCACCCAAGGAACTCCAATACCTCCCGGTGGGCGACGACTACATCAATTTCGTGCTTTTCCTGGTTCTCGGGTTCGGGGTCGTCTTCGAACTGCCGGTCGTTCTCTTCGTGCTCGGACTCATCGGTGTCATCTCGTCCAAGTGGCTGTACGCGAATCGCTTCTACTGGATCATCGGGATGGGCGTGCTGAGCAACGTCATGACGCCCGGGGTCGATCCGATCACCCCGCTCTTCATGTGGATCCCGCTCTATATCTTCTGGGAGGGAACCGCCCTTCTCCTCAAACTGACCGGCCGTTAGCGGCGTGGCCCGCCACGACGGTCGCCGGCCCGATCAGCTGCGTGAGGTGAGCATCCGGACAGGGACCAATGTCCATGCGGAGGGATCCTGCATTGTGGAATTCGGCCGGACTCGAGTGAACATCACCGCGACCGTGGAGGACAGGGTGCCCGGGCATCGCCGGGGCACCGGCCTGGGCTGGATCACTGCCGAGTACTCGATGCTTCCCCGCGCCACCCACGACCGGACCGGGCGGGAGGCCACCCAGGGCCGGATCGGCGGGCGAACCCATGAGATCCAAAGGCTCATAGGCAGGTCGCTGCGCGCGGCCGTGGACATGTCGAAGGTCGGCGAGCGGACGATCACGATCGACTGTGATGTGCTCCAGGCGGACGGTGGGACGCGAACTGCTTCCATCACCGGTGCCTTTGTAGCCATGGCCGAGGCGCTCGGCCGGATGGGTCGCGCGGGCATGCTGAAGTCCGACCCGATTCGCCAGCACGTGGCGGCGGTATCCTGCGGCGTGGTTGATGGAGTCCCTGTCCTCGATCTCGACTATGCAGAGGACTTCACCGCCGAGACCGACCTCAACTGCGTCATGGGAGATGATGGCCGCCTGATCGAGCTGCAGGCAACGGCGGAGGGTCAGCCATTCACCCGGCCCGAGCTAGACGTGATGCTTGAGCTGGCCGCGTCCGGAATCGCCGAATTGATCGCAGCACAAAAGCGCGCCCTGGCGCAGCTTGCCTGATCTAACGGGTGGCCGGCCACGCGCGCCTTCTGATCGCCACCGGTAACCCCGGCAAGCTGCGTGAATACGCCCAGCTGCTGGGCCCGGCCGGCTACGAGGTCGAACCTTTCGACACCGAAGTCGAGGAGACGGGTGGCACCTACGCTGAGAATGCGGTCCTGAAGGCTCAGGCCGCCCTGGCCGCGACCGGGCGACCTGCCCTGGGTGACGATTCCGGCATCGAGGTCGACGCCCTGGGGGGCTTTCCAGGACTCCGGTCGGCCAGGCTCGGGCCAACCCAGCGGGAGCGCTCGGAGACGCTCCTGGAGATGCTGGCTGCCCTGCCGCGACCGTGGACCGCTCGCTTCGCCTGCACGATCGCCTACGCCGTGCCGGGGCAGCTTCCCCGGACCGTCGAGGGTGAGAGGAGGGGGGAGGTCGTCCCCGAGTGGCGGGGCGAGGCAGGTTTCGGCTATGACCCGATCTTCCTGATCCCAGAGCTCGGAAAGACGTTCGGCGAGCTGGGCGCGACGGATAAGCATCTGTGGAGCCATCGGGGAGCCGCTGTGACGGCGCTGCTCGAAACCGGCTGGCTTGCCCCAGACTTCAAACCGTGAGGCTGTCGACCATCCTGCGCCGGGCCGCGCGAGCCGCCACGACCGCTGAGGCGGTCTCGTCCGGCAACCCGCGCCGCATCGCCCACCGCGCCCGGAACGTCGCTGTCGGGCGGCTCCTCGGCCGGCTCGGCTTCTGGCGGAGGCTCTGGCGCTGATCAGGGTCTGCGCGACGACTGCCTTTCGGTAATTTGCAATTGCAGCTCGGTGCCGGGGGCGCCGGTGCGCTGAGCGGTGTGCACGATAAGATCGATGGACGCCGCCGACTTCGGTGCACGTCAAACCGCGGCGGGCGGTAGCTTAGCCCGGCAAAGCGCCTGGTTTGGGACCAGGAGACCGGAGGTTCGAATCCTCTCCGCCCGACCACAACGTTTCTGAGTCCGGACAATCCAGGTCGCGTGATTCTCTGTCACGAGGCGGCGGCGCCCACAACGGGGCCGCGGGATCTGGGGTGATGGTCCAATCTGATCAGGCGATGCAGCAGCCCATGACCATCCGAACCGTTGACTATCACACGGCGGGGGAGCCTTTCCGGATCATCGTCAGCGGAGCACCCGAGCTGCCGGGTAGGACGATCCTCGAAAAGCGCCGGTGGGTGCTCGAGGAGCGTGACGACATCCGCCGCCTGCTGGTCAACGAGCCGCGCGGTCACGCCGACATGTACGGATGCTTTGTCACCGAGCCGGAGGATGCCGGCGCAGACCTGGGCGCTGTTTTCTTCCACAACGCGGGCTACAGCACGGCCTGCGGCCATGGCACGATCGCCCTCGCCACGTGGGCGATCGAGAGTGGTCGGCTGCCGTCAACGGGCAGCGAGACGGCGGTGACAATCGACGTCCCCAGTGGCAGGTTGACGGCGGTCGCCACCACGTCGGCCGGCCGGGTCGGCCCGGTGAGGTTTCGAAACGTCCCCGCCTTCGTGCACCTCAGGGGGCTGAAAATCGGTCGGTTCACACTCGACGTCGCCTACGGTGGCGCCTTCTACGCCATCGTCCCAGCCGTGCAGGCGGGCCTCAAGGTCGACCGCCGGCACCTACCCGCCCTGATCGAGCTGGGCCGCGGCCTGAAACAGCACATCGAGGCCGAGCACCACGTCAGTCATCCCGAACAGCCGGAGATCGAGGGGATCTACGGGGTGATCTTCACGGAGGGGATGAAGAACGTGACCGTCTTCGCGGACGGCGAGGTCGACCGCTCCCCCTGTGGGAGCGGCACGTCGGCGCGGCTGGCGGTGCTGGATGCCACCGGGGAGGTGGCGCGGGGGGAGTCGATCAGCCACGAGAGCATCGTCGGCACCCTCTTCCAGGCGCGGGTGGTCGGAGAGGTCGCCGGGGGCCTGATCACAGAGGTGGAGGGGACCGCTCATCTCACCGGCCGCCACGAGTTCGTCCTCCAACCGGAGGATGAGCTGGGCACGGGGTTCCTGCTCCGCTAGAACCCTTCAGCCGCGGTTCAGCGACTCCAGGAATTCGACGAAGCTGCGGCCGCGGCTCTCCGGCGCGGCCAGCTTTTCCACACCTGGGAGGCGCAGGAACTCGCCCTTGTGAAATGCGAATTCGGCGCCGCCCGAACCGGCGCCAAAGACGACAAGGAACGGTTCCGAGCCGCGGGCCTCGTTGTTCCGGCGAAGGTGCTGAACCGGCCAGAGTTCGAGATGAGCACCGCCGACCGGGCCACGGGCGCCGTTGGAGGCGGCGAGGAACTGCGCGTAGTCCTTCGGGAATTCGGTTCGGAGCGCCTTCGCGGCCGCCACAATCTCTGCCACCGGCGCCGGTTCCTCAAGTTCGAGCTCTTCGGTCAGAGCGCGCAACCGGCCCTGCAGCCGGAACCGCCGACGCAGCCGGCGCTGCTGTTCCTGGCGGAGGGTGGCGAGCTCATCGCCGCGGCCGGGTCCCCTCAGCGTGCTGATGGCGAGACCTCCCCAAACCGGATCGCCAGTCGCGCCAGGTGGCGCGCTGCCTTCTCGAAGTCAGCCAGTCGCATGAACTCATTAGGACTGTGAGCGCGATTCATCGCGCCCCAGCCCACCCCGGGTGCCACAACCGGTACCCCGCGCTCGGTGAAGAGGTACATCGGCGTAGTGCCGCCGGTCATTGGAGTCGTCTGGGCAGCCTTGCCATAGACCTCCGCACCGATCTCCGCATTGAGCCGGACGATGGCCGCATCGGGATCGGTGGTACCTGGCCTTTCGGAGCCCAGGACGGCAACATCAACGTCATCGAAGCCGCTCTCGTCAAGATGCCGGCGAAGCTTTTTCAGGATGTCCTGCGGGTCCTGGTCGGGTACCAGCCTGAAGTCGAGCTTGGCAGCCGCGGCGGCGGGTATCACCGTCTTCGAGCCCTCGCCCTGGTAGCCGGATCCGATCCCGGCGATGTTGCAGGTGGGTGAGAAGTAAGCCCGATGGACGTCCGTCACCCCGCCCAGGAGCGAGCTCAAGCCGAATTCTGTGCTGATATCAGCGTGAGCCGCCGGAATCGCCCGAAGGAGGCCCTCCTGGCGCTCGGTGGGCGGCCGGACCTGGTCATAGAAACCGGGGATCAGCACGCGCTCGTCCGCGCCCTTGAGGGTGCCCAGCGCCCAGACCAGCCGCCAGGCCGCGTTGGGCAGCAGGTTGGCGCTGCCCGAATGGGCGTCGCGGCTGAGAGCGGTCACCGACAGCTCGACGTAGAGAAGTCCCCGCGCGCCGAGCCTGACGATCGGTGTGCCATCGAGCTCGACGCCGCCCTCCTCCCAAACGGCGGCGTCCACCCGGAGGCGGCTCTCGTGCTTCTCAACGAAGGCAGGCAGATGGACGCTGCCGATTTCCTCTTCACCCTCCGCCAGCCAGGTGATGTCACATGGAAGGGAACCGGTCACCGCCCGGACCGCGGCCAGGGCGGCCAGTCGGCAGATGAATTTGCCCTTGTCATCCTTCGCGCCGCGTGCGTAGACGGAGCCGTCGCGTTCTGTGAGCTGAAAGGGCGGGCTGTCCCAGAGTTCGAGCGGCTCGGGGGGCTGGACATCGTAGTGGTTGTAGAAGA
>CAXMLP010000337.1:0-3916 GCA_964194225.1 uncultured bacterium
TTCCTGGACCGACCCGACCATGATGGCGGCTGGGGTCTTCTACCCGCCGGCGGCCAGCACCGCCGAGGAGCGGCTGCGCTTTTATGCCGGGCAGTTTCCACTGGTCGAGGTGGACGCGTCCTACTACGCGATACCGGCCGTCGAAACAGCCCGGCTCTGGGTTGAGCGAACCCCGCCCTGGTTCACATTCGACATCAAGGCGCATGCCCTGATGACCGGCCAGCCCAGCGAGGTGAGGCGGCTTCCGAAGGCCATCCGCGAGGAGCTTCCTGCCGAGTTGGCAAAGAAGCCCCGGATCTATGGCAAGGATTTGCCCCCGGAGCTGCAGGACCAGATCTGGCGGATGTTCGCGGCGGCGATCGAGCCGCTGCGCGCGGCGGGCAAGCTGGGGGCGGTCCTGCTCCAGTTTCCACGTTGGGTATTTCCATCGAATGAGAGCCGCGAGCTGATCCTTGAGGCCCGCCGCCGCCTCGGCGTCGAGGTGACCGCCGAGTTCCGGCATGCCAGCTGGTTCAATGAGAAGAACGCCGAACGCACACTTCGCTTCCTGGCGGATAACCAGGTTCCCTACGTCATGGTTGACGGCCCCCAGGGACTGCGGAGCAGCATCCCGCCGTTCGCCGCGGTGACCTCGCCCGAGCTTGCGGTGATCCGTTTCCACGGCCGGCGCGCCGACCTCTGGGAGAAGCCCAACATCCCGGTGGTCGAACGCTTTCGCTACCTGTACGACGAGGACCAGCTGGCCGACTGGGTGCCCCGCATCCGCGAGGTGGCCAAGCAGGTCAAGCGCACTCACGTGCTGATGAACAATTGCTTCGGCAACTACGGGACAACGAACGCGAAGGAGCTGGCGGCCCTTCTTCGCGACCAGCTTTGACTGCCGTCAGGCTGTGCTGACCCGCCAATTGAAGGTGAAAGCAGCCGACCGGCCTTGGTATTGGTTGCCGACCGACGGATCCAGTTGAATTGCAAGGGTGAAGGGGATACCCGCGCTGAGCAGGTCAGGCGAGAGGTCAATCGGCGAACTGGCGCCGAACCGCGCAGCGAGGTCACTCAGTGTTGCTCCGGGCCGAAACTGGCAGGCCCCCTGAGCGCGAACCGGATAGTGGCAGACATCATGGGCGTCATCGTGGATCGTGATCCAGGTCACTCGACAGAGGTCGCCTGTCCCCCCGAACGGGCTCGCGGCCGGGCCCTGCCGGCAACCAGCCGACCAGAGCTGAAAAGATGTCGCCGGGACCGACCCGTTACTCATGAGCGTGACCAAGCTGGTGTAGGTTTCGCCAGGTACCAGTCGCTGTTTGAAGAGGTCGGAACAGGTGACAATCGGGCCCTCGGAACGGCACGGCGCTCCGCTCGCCACCTGGTTGCTGAGCACGGGGCCAGTGGCGCTGAAGGTGGTTCTCGGGTTGACGGTTGAGGTGCTCATGGTCGCGGCCGTGCCCCCAATGAGGGCCAGGGCGGCGACCAGCGTCACCAAAGTGAGAATGGACCGCGCGACGGAGCCCGGAGAATGCCCCGGCGCGCTCAAGGCCGTGTTCACTGAACGACCGGTCGCGTAAAGGGCCGCCAGAAAGCGGCGGTCACCAGGAGGCTGACGAATAGAATCGCTGTGATCCACCACCACCCCGGGATGGCGGCCCGGGCAGTCCAGTAATAGTCGTAGGCGAGCGGAACCGCGTCGGTCTCACCCTCCGATCGCATGGTCACCTGGAGATGAACCTGTTGTCCGCGGTCGAGCGTCATGAGGGTCCCGGTCGGGGAGCCCAGGGGCCCCTGGTAGAGAAGCTGGCCGTCCCCGGTCCGAATCACGGATTCGGTCACCCTGGGCGGCGGCCCCGGCGCAGGCCCGCCAAGCGGCGAACGGAGTTCCATGGCGACAGTCACCGGGAGCAGGCCCGTGTTGGTCAGGGTGAGCTCGCCCGTCACCGACTCGCCCGCGCCCACCGAGGCGGGCAGCAGTGACAGGTGGTCGCGGTCGTTCTGAATGCGAACCAGCATTCCCGAAATCACAAGCAGGATCGCGGCCGCGAGAACCAGGAGCCCGGTTGCGAGAGGAATCCAGGCGGCGACTGGGCGGCCGTCTCCTGCCGATCTCCCGAGCGCCGCGGCGCCGGTAACGCTCATGGCCTGCCTCCACTCCGAGCCGATCGCCTCGGTCGCCAAAGCTCATAGAGCAGAATGAGCCCCAGGGCCGCTGCGGGGACCAACAGGAAGACGAACTTGCCAAGGGGGGACTGGAGCCAGGCCAGTCCATACCCGACCGCGGGTACCCCGAACCAATACCTGTAGCCGGTCCCGGTGGCGGGGATGCGCCAACCATCGCTGGCCGAATTTGCATCCCCCTTGGTGATGAAGGACTTACCGCCCGGCCCGTTCTCGAATTCGACGACCCGGTGCGTGATCAGGTCGGCGCGTCCGACGGGACGCTGAAAAGTGATGATGTCGCCGATCTTCACATCGCCGGCGGCGACCGGAAGAACAACGATCACCGACCCGGTGTGGATGGTCGGTTCCATGGAGCCCGAATAGACGGTCAGTGTCCTGTAGGGGAGGACCAGCGGACCGACGGTGAGCAGAAGGAGAAGGGCGACGGCAAGCGTGGCCAGGACCAGGCCCAGAATCTCGACGAGGCGGTGCGGCCCGGATTTCTCTGCAGGGGGGGCCGACGCGGGCGTGTCCGCGGAGCCGTCGGGAGGCTGGGTCAACTGCGCCGCCAATCTTAAGTCAGAAGAGGCCGCCGGGCCCATGGTCACTCTCACGGTCAGGCGTGCCTGAAAGTCGCGATCGACGCGGCATAGGCTGCTGCCAGGGTCCAGCTGTCGGTCGCCGTGGCGATCGCGGCCGTCCCCGTGATCTGGTAGATGAGGTGCAGCGCGGCCCCGGCGCTTGCACCCGTGTCGCGGACCGTGGTCCAGCCGGCGCCTGTGGTGAACGTCACCGCATTCGTGTCGGCGTTGAAGATCGCGGCGACGGCCAGCTCCCCGGTTTGAACCGTCGCCAAGGTCGTCGACACGGTGGCCGTGGTTGCCGACGCCGAGGTCGCGCCTCCGGTGGCGTCAAGGGGGGCCGCGCCGAGGATGCCACTCCACTCACTGATGATCAGCGCCACGTTGGCGGCCGGGCTGATCGTCACCGTGACCGTGGAAGCGGCCGCGAAGCTGGGCGCGTTCGGGTAATAGAAGAGACGCGAGGTGGCAGTCGCCGCGAGGTCGGTTGTCGGTCCAGCCACCCAACCGGCCGGCATCGTCACCGTCTGCGCTCCCACGATGGGTATGCCGACGGCGGCGACCAGCAGGTTGCCTGCCGTGGTCGCCGAGACCCAGGTTGCTGACAGCGTCGTGGCGTTGCCCGCCACGTCGAAGCTCTGAGCGCTCTGTACCAGCGCTGGGACCACGGCGGCGGCAGTGAGGAGCACCGCTGTGGTTGTCAGGCTGTCGATGCTTGTCCAGATTGGGAGCGCGGCCCACGGCGGAACGCCGGCCGGTTCGTAGGCGCTCTGAACCAGATAGCAGACATATGTTCCGACCGTGCCGCCGGCGAGTGGGCCGCTGTCGGTATAGGTCGTGGCTGCCGTGCTGCCCACGAACGTGGTATACGCCGCCACGGCAGCGGGACACACGGCACTGGCGCCGTTGTTGACGCCCGAAATCGCGTATCCATTGCCATTCATGGGACTCGACGCCGTCCAGGTGAGTATGTTCGAGCTGCCTGGCCGAGACCCGCTCAACGCGGTGGGGGAGCTGAGCTGGGACGTGCCAATCGTGTTGGTCGCGTTGGTCGTCTGAACGAAAAGCAACGCCAGCGTGCCGCGACCGGTCAGGGCGAGCAGCCCAACGGCCGCCATGAGCGCGCCCACCCTGGCGAACCGGCGGACTGCGCGATCGGGCGCGGCTGGCCGGCTGGAGCCGGCTGG
>CAXMLP010000338.1:0-3076 GCA_964194225.1 uncultured bacterium
TTGAGGGGACGTGCGGCAAGTGACATGCCAAAAGCATCCCACGTCCTCAGGTCACCGTCAACGATTAGGCGTTACTAGTCCACTAGCCGTCGGGGCTGCTCTGCCAGCCCTTCCAGGAGGTCACCGCAAGCCTGATCACCGCCTCGGCGGGGATCTTGGTGCGGTAGTGCGAGTACTTGTCGGCCAGCAGGTGGAGGGCCGCGGACCGCTCGCGTCCGTCCTCAAGAACGGTTGCCTCCAGAACGGATGCCCGACCGGCCGCCCGGACCCACCACAGGCGTGACCAGTCGTCGTCGTAGTGATCCACGACAAGCTCAGCGAAGGGGTTGGCGCGGATGTTCGCGAGCCGCTGCAGCGCCGGTGTGGATTTTGGCTTGTGGTCGACCGCCGAATAGATCACGTCGCCGGCCAGGGCAAAGCAGATCGGTACGACATGCGGCCGGCCGCCTGCCGTCACGGTTGCCAGGTGTCCAACGCGCGCCTGCGCCGCGAGCGCGCGAAGCCGCGCCACCTCCATCAGCATCGAAGCGTAGGCGTCGAAGCCAAGGCGCACAGCCGGTAGAAGGAATCCGGCACAGAACAGTAACCTGCGGCAGTATTCATGGCCAGTGCGTTGCGGGGCAAAGCGTTTGGGAGGCGGGCGGCCAATTGCTTGATGACCACGACCCGGACGGCGTGCTGGCCTTCCCGGCCGAGCCGGCCGGTGACCCGGTCCAGTGTGCTCTCGATGAGCTCGAGCTCGTCTACTCCTTCATCTTCAGCCGCGTCGGCAACCGGCCCGACGCGGAAGACCTCACCCAGCAGGTGGCGATGAAGGCGCTCCCCCGCCTTCGCCAGGGGGCCAGCCCAGCATCCATCCGGGGGTACCTGTTCGCCACCGCCCGCTCCGTGCTGGGGGACTTCTGGGGGGCCAAATTGGGCCCGGCTCAGCTGGCTCAGGAGGAGCTGGATGAGGAATCGATCAGCCGCCCCAGCCCATCCCCGCACTCCGAGCTGGCGACCGGGAGGGCTCACAGGATCCTCGCTGCGCTGCCCGCCAATTACCGTCGAGTGCTCGAGCTGCGCTTCCTTCGGGGCTACTCCATCAAGGAAGTGGCGGCCGAGGTCAGGGCGAGTCCGGGCAGTGTCAAGGTCATGCAACTGGGGGCGCTGCGGGCGGCCGCGCGGGTGAAGCTGGATGTTTAGGTCGCGGGAGGCGCGCCTCAATCGGATCGTTGACCGGCTCATCCGCGGGCGGCGCCTGCCGCCTTCGCTGCCCGAGGATGCCGAGCTGGTATAGGCGGCGGCCGCTCTCGCGGCGGGTCGCGACGGCGATGCTCGGATGAGCCCGGACCTGCGCCGCCGGATTGCGAAGATGGTCGAAGACCGGCCCGACGAAGCGTTTCCCACCCGCGCAGCTCCAGCCCAACTCGCCGGCCGCCATCCGGCCGCCGTCGCCGGCGGCATCATGCAGCCCGCCGGCGGTCGTTGGATCGGTGTGGCAACGCTCGCCGACCTGGTCGAGGCGCAGCCCGTGAAGGTGGTGGCCGGTGACCTTGTCGCCTACGTCTTCCGCCGCGGCGACGAGGTCAGCGCGGTGTCCGGGATGTGCAGCCATCTGCCCTGCGCTCTTGACTGGCGGCGGGGGAGCGCTCTCTTCAACTGCCCCTGTCACAACGTCAACTTCAGCCCCAACGGACTGCCCCTCGAGGCCAGGGCACCCGCTCGACAACCACGCCGTGCTCGATGCAGCTCACGCGCGCGACCTCAGCCTCGATGAAGGCTCGCGTCGAGCCCAGATCCAAGCCCCGCCATCGGCGCCTGGTCCGCGGTCCGTCGTAGCGCGGGCAGAGACGCCGGCACCGCCCGCAGCGAGGCCCCAGCCGGCGGACCACGACGACCCTGATCACCAGCACGCCACCCTCCAAGGCGACGTCCTCGAGCTTGGCACTCCCCAAACCGAGAAGGCGTCTCCATACTCTGATGTTGCGCACGTCGATCCCTCCCTACGAAGCACGGTCTTCAATCAACCGCGATCGTATTCGGGACGGCGTGCGTCCTCGTTCAGGTCAGCCCGCTATCGACCCACACATATGGCAGGAGACCCCCAATTACGACGTTCCGGCGTTACCGCAGATCGCGGTACGGGTGAGGAACGGCACTGTGGAGGTCCGCTCCGGCTGAGGGCCACAGCCCGCCGCCCGTGACCCCGCTGCGATAATTCGCCGGCGCAGTGGCCACCCAGCTCCGGATCTTCGACACACTCCGTCGCCAATTGGCCCCGCTGCCCGTCTCCAGGGACGCGACGGGGGCACGCGAGCTGAAGCTCTACGTCTGCGGGGTAACCCCCTACGAGTCCGGCCACCTGGGCCATGCCTTCACCTTCTGCGCCTTCGACATCCTGGTCCGCCTGGTCGAGTCAAGGGGCATCCACGTCAGATACATCCAGAACGTCACGGATGTCGACGATCCCCTCTTTGAACGCGCCCGCCGGGATGGCGTCGGTTGGAAGGATCTGGCTGAGCGCGAAGAGAGATCGCTGGTGCGCGACATGGACCTGCTCGGCTGGCGCCGCCCGGATGTGATGCCTCGCGTTTCGGAGGAGATCCCGGCCATCCTGGCCGCGGCCGACGCTCTGGCAGCGCGCGGGTTCGCCTATCCGGCCGCGGATGGCAGCCTCTATTTCGAGGCGGCCACCTACCGCGGCTTCGGCGAGCTCTCCCGGCGCTCTCGCCGCTCGATGCTCGGCAAACTTCGCGACGAAAGCCTGCTCGGCCAGGTGGGGCCGGGCGCAAAGCGCGATTTCCTGGATTTTCCGCTCTGGCGGCCGTCCGCCCCGGGCGAGCCCAGCTGGCCTTCCAGGCACGGGCCTGGGCGACCCGGCTGGCATATCGAATGTTCGGCGATGTCGATGCGCCATCTCGGCCCGCGGGTGGACGTCCATGGTGGCGGCAGGGATCTGGTCTTCAGCCACCATGAGGCCGAACGCGCCCAGAGCGAATCACTCCCCGGGGGCTCGCCCTTCGCCCGCGCCTGGCTGCATACGGGGATGGTCCGCCACGAGGGCGCCAAGATGTCCAAGTCGCTCGGCAACCTG
>CAXMLP010000339.1:0-5288 GCA_964194225.1 uncultured bacterium
GCCGACATCATCAAGATCGCCATGGTCCGTCTGCAGCGCGAGCTCGATGAGTCGCGCCTGGCGGGACGGATGATTCTCCAGGTTCACGATGAGCTTGTCTTCGAGATACCGGAGGGTGAGGGGGACGCCTTCGCCGAGCTCGTCCCCCGGGTGATGGTCAGCGCTTACGAGCTCCAGGGTGGGCTGGAGGTCGAGGCGAAGACGGGGCCCAGCTGGGCCGACGTGCGCCGCGTCGCCACTCTGCGCGCCTGATGCCCGAGTTGCCGGAGGTCGAGACGATCGCGACCGACCTGCGCCCTCTGCTGGTGGGCAGGCGGGTCAGCTCGGTCGACCTGCGGTTTCCGACGATCGTCCGCCACCCCGAGCCTGAGCTTTTCGTCAGGGACCTGCCCGGGCACGTCGTCCACTCGCTTGACCGGCGGGGCAAGTACATCCTCATCCGGCTTGGGGACGGACTCCTTCTCGTGGTCCACCTGGGTATGACGGGCCAGCTGCTCCACAAACTGCCGGGGGACGCCCAGCGGCCCCACACGCACGTGATCCTGGGGCTGGACAACGGGACCGAGCTGCGCTACTCGGACCCGCGCCGCTTCGGCAGGTTGCTGCTCGGGACTGAGGAGGATCTGGTCCGGGCCCGAAAGCTGCCTCGGCTCGGCCCCGAACCCCTTGACGCCGCCTTCACCCCGCGCGAGCTGCATCGCCGGCTCTACGGCCGGCGTGCACCACTGAAGTTGCTTCTGCTCGATCAATCGATCCTGGCCGGGGTCGGCAACATCTACGCTGACGAAGCCTGCTTCGCCGCCGGGATCCGGCCCGACCGGCCACCTTTGCGGCTCTCCAGGCTTCGCGCCGGCCGCCTCCACGGCGCTCTGCGCGAGGCGCTGCTGCGTGGGATCGCCAACCGAGGGAGCTCGATCGACGACTATGTGGACCTGTATGGCGCGCAGGGGAGGCAGCAGGAGGAGCTCAAGGTCTACGGTCGCGGCGGCCGGCCCTGCTCGACCTGCGGCCGCCCCCTCACATTGATCCGGCTCGGTGGCCGGGCCACGGTGTTCTGTCGCCGATGCCAACGCTGAGGCGCTACTCGATCCTGACCGGGATCTTCGCCGCCGCCTATGTCGGGGTGACGATGGTGGTCGCCGGCGGCGGCCTCCATTCTCTGGACAGGAGCGTGGCCTACGGCGTCAGCACAATCTACCGGCCGGCCCTGCATGGCGTCTTCCAGGCCATCGCCCTCCTCGGCGGCATCGAGGTGACGCTGGCGATCTCGCTGGGGATCTTCTTCTTCCTGCGCCGACGCGGCTTTACCCGGGGCGCGCTGGCGGCTGCCGCGGTGGTGCTGGCGACGGTCGCGGAGACGATTTACAAGCGGCTGCTCGCGCAGCCCGGCCCGCCCAGCAACCTCAGCCACGCCGACGGCCCAAGCCTGAGCGACCTCGTCGAGCGGGCCAGCTTCACCTCCAGCTACCCGAGCGGTCACATGACGCGCACGGTTGTTGCCTACGGACTGCTCGCCTTTGTCGTCCATCGCCTCGCCTTTCGCGAGCAATTTCGGCTGGCCGCGCTGCCGGTTTTCATGGTGGTGACCGTGCTGATGGTCATCGACCGGCTGTACCTTGGGGTGCACTGGGAATCGGACGTCATCGGTGGCCTGTTGCTGGGAACCACCTTCCTGGCCGCCGCCATCACCTGGCTGGAATGGAGTGGGGGCGAGAGGGCATGAGTGACAAACCGATCCTGTTGATGGTCACCGCCGCGACCCGGGACGAGGCGGAGAACCTGGGCGAGGGCCTCCTCTCCGCCGGCCTGGCCAGCCGCGGTTCGGTGATTCCCGGGGTCCACTCCTTCTGGATGCAGGACGACCGGCTCGAGCGCGGCCACGAGGCACTGCTGCTCGTCACCACCTCGGCCATCCAATCCGACGCTGCCGTTGCCTATCTGCGGGAACACCACTCGTTCGAGGAGCCCAACATCGTGAGCCTGCAGCTGGCTTGAGGCTGCCGCGCCGGGTCTCGCTGGGCAATTTCCCCACCCCTCTGGAGCCATTGCCCCGGCTCTCAGCGGAGCTGGGCCTCGAGGTGCTGGTGAAGCGGGAGGACCTGAGCGGCCTCGCCCTCGGCGGTAACAAGGTGCGCAAGCTCGAGATGCTGATGGCGCAGGCGCAGGACGCCGGCGCGACCGCGGTGGTCACCTGCGGCTCGATCCAGTCGAACCACTGTCGGTGCACCGCGGCGGCCGCGCGTCGCCTTGGCCTGGAATGCGGGTTGATCCTATTCGAGGGGCGCCACAATCAGGTCAACGGCAATCACCTTCTCGACCGCCTCTTCGGAGCTCGGGTTGAGGTCCTGCCGGCGTTCGAAAGCGCCCGCGCCGACGTCCTGATGGCCGAGCTGGCGGCCACCTATAAGAGCGGACATGTGATCTCCTTCGGGGGTTCGAACGCGGCCGGCGCCGCCGCCTACGTCTGGGGCTACCAGGAGCTGGCTGAGCAGCTCGGCGGCCGCGCCGGATCCCTCTATTGCGTCACGTCGAGCGGCGCCACCCACGCCGGCCTGGCGCTGGGGGAGTCGCTCGTGCCCGGCGGGCCAGAGGTCTATGGAATTTCGATCGCCGACCCGGCACCCGTCTGCCTCGAGCGGGTGAGGGGACTCGCGGCGGAGGCAGCGGCGCTCATCGAGGTCGACGCCCGCGCCCGGGTGCGAGTTCTGGACGGGCAGCAGGGCGGGGGTTACGGGGTGCCCAGCCCGGCCGGCCAGGCTGCTCTACTGCGCGTCGCGCGGCTCGAGGGATTGCTGCTCGACCCGGTTTACACGGCCAAGGCGATGGCGGGGCTGATCGAGCACGCGCACCAGACTCCCGGTCCAGCGGTGTTCCTGCATTCGGGCGGGGTTCCAGCGCTGTTCGCCTATGCGGCGGACCTTGTGGCAGACCTGCACCTGCCCTGGAGCGGATCTCAGTAGTCGGGCAGGCGGGCCCAGCGCGCCATCGCCACGCTGTGCAGTCCGAGAGCGATGAAACCGACTGCGACCAAGCCCAGCAGCGGCCGCCCCATCGGGCTGTTGACAAGCGAGGCGAAGGTGCCGCTGAAGCCCTTGGCGAGGTGGGCATCGTGATGCCGGGCGGCCAGCACCAGGAACCAGCCCATGAGGGCGAAGACGAGTCCCCGGGCCACCATTCCGAAACGGCCCATTGCGTCCGCGGCGGCCTCCTGTGCGCTTGACATCTCGCTTCGCTTCATGTCCTTGCGGAAGGTGGCCTTGTAAGCGTCGAAGAACTGGCCAAAGCCGGCCGCGATCGCGATGAACCCGGCGATGTAGGTGAGGGTCATCCCGGCCGGGGCGCTGAGCAGCCGTTGGGCCAGTTTTTGAACCGCATCGCCACCGTTGCCCCCGCCGTGAGTGAGCAGGCCGATCGCGAAGAGGAGGAGCACGAAGTAGGAGAGACCGCTCCAGGCGAAGCCGAGGCGCGTCACGATGCCCTTGGCGTCGTGACCGCGGTGGAGCGGATCGTAGATGGCACGGATGAACCCCCAGAGCGAGTAGGCCCCGAGCCCGACGATGCCCGCGATCAGCAGATAGCGGCCCTGGGGAAAGTGCGTCACGGCCACCAGGCTCGACGCCTGGTCGACGTCTCGCCCCGCCTGCGTGAGCGCGATCTCGAGGGCGGCGTAGCCCATGTATGCGTAGAGAACTCCACGGACGACGTAGCCGAGCCGCGCCGCGAGCTGATAGACGGGGTTGCCGGCCGCGCGCTTCACGCTCCGCCCGGCTTTCACCGCGGTTCGCCGGGCATCGGTTGGCGCCGTCATGAGGTCGCGGACCTGGCCCTGCGCCCCCGCGTCCACCAGGTCCGGCTGGGGGTTGGCAGCCAGCGTTCCGGCAGCCAGAGCACGAATGCCGACCAGCCCAGCCCGACCAGGAAGCCACCGACCACATCGGTCGGCCAGTGAACACCGTCGTAAACCCGGCCGAGGCAGGCGATGATGATCACAAACCCGGCCGCCGCCCAGAGCAGGGGGCGGAAACGAGGGGCGATGCGGGGGGCCAGAGACGCCGCCACCATCACCGCCAACCACGTGAAGAAGACGGCATGACCGCTCGGAAAGCTGTAGCCCTGCTCGGGGGAGAGGACCTGGACCACGTCGGCGGTTGGTCGATGGCGCTGGAAGGAAATCTTCAGGAGATTGTCGATCAGGCTGGCCCCCGACCCGATGAAGAGCAGCCAGCCGGCACGGCGGTCCCAGATCGCGAAGACCAGCGCCACCAACAGGCCGAACACCAGCTGTTTGATTCCGCCGAGAGCATTGGTGAGGTCGAAGAGGTAGCCGATCGGGCCCCACGGAAACTTCTGCACGAAGAGTTCGACCAGGCGGTCGAAGCCGGTGAATCCGAAGCTCGTCACAATCCAGGCGTCGACGCCGAAGAGAACCGCGCAGGCGAGCGCGAGGGGGCCGAGGAAGCGCCGCGCGTGCCGACCCGGTTCGCCGGTGGCAACCTCCGCGGCGGCCTGCTGAGCTTCGTTGGGCGTTTCAGGCATCGAGCACCGGGTCCGAGATGCGGCGGATGGAGAGGCCGAGCGACACCCAGCCGATTCCCAGCAGGAGGCCGCCGACGACGTCGGTCGGCCAGTGCTCGGCGGTGTACATGCGGCCGACGCAGACGCTGAGCACGACCAGCGCGGCGATCACCCAGCCGGCGATATAGAGGGGGCGGGGCAGAAAGGGGCGGCCGAAGATGAGCAGAAGCATCGCCAGGAACCACGTGAAGAAGAGGACGTGGCCACTGGGGAAGCCGTAGCCGTTGGTGTGGCGGATCACGTGCACGAGGTCCGCGCCGGGCCGCGGCCGCTTGACGAGCAACTCGATCACCGTGTACAGCCCGGCGCTGAGCGCTCCCCAGAGCATCAGGAAAAAGGCCCGCCGGCGTAAGACGAGGACTGCCAGCAGGCCGAGACCGGCGAGCGCCACCTGCTTCAGGCCCTCGACCCAGTCGATGGTTGCAAAAGCACCGGTCAGGGGACCCCAGGCCACCGCCTGGACCGCCTTCTCGAGGGCGATGTCGACTTGCAGGGTGGGCTGGGTCAGCACCAGAAAGCCGTCTACCGCGACGGCGGCGAAGGCGATCAGGGCGACCAACAGGAAAGGCACCCGGACCTCGGTCTCGGTTGCCCCCCGACGCGCCTCAGCCAGCCCTGTTCCTGTTGCCATTTCTCCGTTATTACTATCACATTTGCGGAGTGTCAGTAAAGGCACGGAGTGTCAGTGAAGACCACACTGATGACCGCGACCC
>CAXMLP010000340.1:0-3534 GCA_964194225.1 uncultured bacterium
CTCCGCGGTCTTTTGCAGATCGGGGTCAGCCTCGAGGAGGATGTCGGTGATGACCACATCGGCCCCGGCTCGGGCCAGGGTCAGGGCGTCCTCACGGCCCAGGCCGCGCGACGCGCCGGTTACCAGTGCCACCTTGCCGGTCAGGTCGAATGCCATTCGCTGTTCCACTCCTGTGCGGTGCCGATCGGGTCCGAATCCGGGAAACGTCGGCTGGAATTCAGGCGGAGATCAGGGCTCGCGCTCGGCTCAGCACCTTCTCGCCCCGCTGGTTTTGCGCGCTCACCTCGAGGTCGAGCAGTCCCGGAACCTCAGAGCTGACCCGGCCGCTGAAGGTGATCACGTCCCCCGGGCGGACCATACCTGAGAACCGGCAGCGGAGGAGCCTCAGGCGGCGGTGATCACCAGCCCAGGCCACCACGAAATTGGCCAGCTGTGCCATCCCCAACATCCCATGCGCGATCACCCCCGGCAGGCCGACGGACTGCGCGAACGCATCGTCAAGGTGAATCGGGTTGCGATCTCCGGACGCCTCCGCGTAGGCGGCAATCTGCTCGCGAGTCACCTGCCAGGTCCAGGGCTCGGGTGCGGCAGGCTCGCCCGTCTTCTGGCCCGTCTTCTGGCCCGTCTTCTTGGCGGTCATTGGCGGATGACGTCGATCATGGTCGATCTGCCGAGCGCCCGGCCGGACCGCGACACCTCCGTGGCAAACGTGATGAAGCGTAGGCCCCGGCGTTCGCTGTCCTCCTCCACCACGCCGGTGGAGGTGACCACGTCCCCCACTTCCGGATGGCTCTCCCACGTGAACTCCTGTTCCGAATGGAGCAGGTGCGTGAAATCCACGGCGGCCTCGGCGTCGCCAAAGAGCTGCCCGGCAGTAGCGAAAAGCGCGTAGACGGCCGCGTAGGTCGGCGGCACACCGGCTGCTGGATCGGCACCGATGGCCTGCGCGAAGGCGCGCACGTGCTCGCCATCCAGCTCCATCTCAACCGGCGCATAGCGCCGGCCGGCGACGCTCATGGGTGGCCGCCGATCACGCCGTAGACCTCAATGTCGCGCTTCTTGGCTTCGGCCGCCTCGCGCTCCTCGAAGAACATGAAGTGTCCCTTGCCATGAAGGTAGTACCCGCCGCCCTCGTCACGGGTCACCTTCAGGTTGGGCAGGGCGACGTCATAGACCTGCCCTGATGGCGACACTCTCAGCAGGGTCATCCGGGCGACAGTCACCAGGCGGGACGGAGCCGGCCGACGAGGCGCCGGACCAGGTGTGGCCGAACCTCCCGCCACCGCTCGACAACCCGCGGCGCCATTCGAGCCGCGATCTCGGGCGGGGCATAGGCGGTGATCGCAAAGCTGTCGGACAGTTCCCGGAGGGGCTTGGCCGCCTCCGGAAAGGCCGCCGCCAGTCGCCGGCCGTACTCGCTGGGTGTATCACCGCGATCGCCATGAACTCCCGCCAGACGGCCCAGCAGAGCCAGGCGTCGCCAGGTCTGGGCGGGGTTGCGCGGCCGCAGGTAGCGGATCACCACGATGCAGAGCAGCCCCAGCACAAATAGAAGCAAGAGCGGCGCCAAACCCCAATACCCGGGCTGGCTGGTCGAGCCGAGGTTGCCGCCCTGTTCGTTGAAGTCGCCGGGCAGATCCCTGTCACGCCGGGTGGCTGCGGCGGGGTCCCCTGTGTCCACGGCACCCGGCGAGCACTCGTCGCGCGGGCAGCTGCTCGGGGCTGGCGCCCGCAGGATCGGAAAGTAGACGACACCGTCGGGAGTGGGTTCGAAGGGGATCCACCCGTAGCTCGGGAAGTAGGCCTCGACCCAGACGTGCGCATCGGACTCGCGCACGATGTATTCCTTCCGCTTGCTGTCGTAGGTGCCCTCGCCGAACCCGCTGACCAGCCGGGAGGGAATTCTCTCCGCCCGGAGCATGTCGCCCATCGCGCTGGCGAAGTACTCGCAATAGCCCTCTTTGGAGTTCAGAAGAAAGTGAACGATGGGATCCTGGCCGGCCTCCTTCGGCAGGGCAGGATCCAGCCGGTATGTGTAATTGGCGCGCAGGAAGGTCTCAATCGCCGTCGCTTTGTCGTACGGGTTGCTGAAGGGGGCCACGACGCTGTCGGCCAGGCCCTTGATGAGCAGGGCGTTCTGTTGCTGGAAACCAGGGTTCTTCGGGCTTTCGACGCCGGCGGGGATGAGTCCCGGGTAGAAACGGTAGGGGCTGAGCCAGTCGGGGTACCGCGTTCCCGCATTGCGCAACTCATCCTCGGTCGGGTTGGAGTACTGCACGGTCGCCCGGTACTGGCCGGCCGAGCTGGGTGGACGCTGACTGCTCACCCGATCGACGGTTTGGAAGCCGGTGCTGGAGGTCTTCTTATTGCTCTCCACCGCAACCGTGTCCCGGTCGGTGCGGTCGAGGGTTCCCGGGTAGAAGAGAACGTCGGGCGCGGCGGCCGGCGGGCGCACCATGCGGACCTTCACCACGGCCGACCCCTGGCCGCGAAGAGGGCCCTCGAGGTAGGGGAGGTCGGAATTCTTGGCCACGAAGGACTGGAGCCCGAAGGGATTCGAGAGGTAAGACCAATGATCACGCTGGAGCCCGCTCTGGAGGTTCACGCCGCGCAGGTAGTGGCGGCCGGGGTAGGCCCCGTCGATGCTGTAGCGGAGGACCTCCCGCGTGCTCCGCGTCAGCGGGCCGCCGAGCCCCGCCTCGGTGGCGAATCCCGTCGATAGGTGAGCCACACCGCCGCGCCCCATCGCAGGCTGGTGGTTGAGGTTGGCCTGGAACTCCGCCCAATTCCGGAACACGCCGTTCTCCACGTTGACCGTCTGGTCCTCACGGGTCAGGGGCGGCAGAAAGATGGCCAGGAGCATCACGCCGATAGTTGCCGCCAGGCCCGTCTCCCAGAAGTCCCAGCGTGAGTCCGAGGTCATTCGCAGACCGCTCTTCAGGGCTCGCAACAGCGAAGACTGGTAGTTGTTGCGGAGCAGGAGGGCGATCGTCAGCACCAGGAAATAGAGGGTGTTCGCGTTCAGCTCGTCCCTGGAATTGAGGACGTCCGTCGCGAAGACGGCCGCCGCGGGAAAGATGCCGAGAAGCGGGTTGCGCCAGCGCAGAGTGCACCAGGCGAGCCAGCCGCCCACCAGCCAGAAACCGACGGTGCCGAGGAGCGCGAAGAGCGCGGCATCGATCGGCTGCTCACCGCCCTGGAGCCGGACCGCCCAGCTCAGCGGAGGTGGTATCCCAAACGGGTCGGTGGGATGGCTCGCGACCAGCGCGGCTGCGCTGAAATACCAGGGGACGGCCACCGCGGCTGCGACTCCCAGGACGAGCGAGATCGCTCCCGGGAGCGGGCGGATGATGGCGAGGATCGACATCATGGTCACGCCGGCCACCGCCATGGGTACGAAGAGTGACGAACCCTTCAAAGACGCCAGCGCGTCCGAGGACTGGGCGACCACCAGGCTGAGGAGGAGAACCCCGACGAACGCCGGTAGCTCGGCGAACGGCAGGGCCGCCCTGAATCCTGTCTCTTATACACATC
>CAXMLP010000341.1:0-6151 GCA_964194225.1 uncultured bacterium
ATGTTTACCTCTCCGCCGGAATCGGCCGGCGCATTCCCCCCGGGCAGTCGTCACCCGGCGGTGAGTGTTCCCATCACGAGGGTTCCGGCGCGTTTCGCCGGGATCGGTTGAGGGGAACGCAAAAAGGGATAGTTTTTCCTTTTCCCGAATTGGGAAGTGACCACAACAAGAGACATGAGAGCGCACGAACTAGCACGCGAGCTGAACATCAGCCAGAAGGAACTGGTGAACTTCCTCACCCAGAGGCGGCTCACCCGAAACCCTTCAGCGCCCCTGACGCCGGCCGCGATCGAGGCGGCCAGGCACGCTCTCAGCAGCACCGCCGTGGCCACCAAGATCGCGCCGACCGGCGACAAGAAGATCCAGCTCGCCCCCAACGTGACGGTCAAGGACCTCTCCGCCAGCCTCGGTGTCGGGGCGGTCGAGGTCATCAAGAAGCTCATGCAGAACGGGCTGATGGCCACCATCAACCAGGTCATCGACTTCGACACGGCGGCCATCGTCGCTGACGAGTTCGGCGTCACCGTCGAACCCATCGCCGCCGGTGAGACGGTTGCGATCGAGCAGGAGGGCGGCCCGGGGGACGGCAAGGTCCGGGTCACCAGCCGCGAGGAGCTGTTCTCGTCCCTGGCGCGCGAGGACGCCTCGAAACTGATCTCACGGCCGCCTATCGTCACAGTCCTCGGCCACGTCGACCATGGCAAGACATCCATCCTTGACGCGATCCGCCAGACGCGCGTCGCGGCCGGCGAGGCCGGTGGCATCACCCAGCGCATCGGCGCCTACAAGATCGACACCAGCGACGGCAAGGCGATCGTTTTCATCGACACACCAGGCCATGAGGCCTTCACCGCCATGCGCGCCCGGGGCGCCCAGGTCACCGACGTGGTCATCCTGGTGGTCGCCGCCGACGACGGTGTGATGCCTCAGACCGTTGAGGCGATCCAGCATGCCAAGGCCGCCAAGGTCCCGATCATCGTGGCCATCAACAAGGTAGACAAGGACAACGCCAACATCGATCGGGTGCATGCGGAACTGGCCGAGAACGGGATCGTCACCACCCACTACGGCGGCGAGTACGAGTGCGTGCATGTCTCCGCGCGCACCGGGCTGGCCCTCGACGACCTGCTGACAACAATCCTCCTGACCACCGAAATAGAGGATTTGAAGGCCAACCCTGACCGCAACGCGATCGGCACCATCGTCGACGCGCACCTCGAGAGAGGCCGTGGCCCGGTGGCTACGGTACTGGTCCAGGCGGGCACCCTGCGAGTGGGTGATTACTTCGTCGTCGGGCACATCTACGGCCGGGTCCGTGCCCTCGCTGACGACCGTGGCGTGGGCGTCATGGCGGCGCCCCCCGCGACGCCGGTGGTGGTTTCCGGTATGGAGGAGGTCGCCACCGCCGGGGACATCTTCCAGGTGGTGAATTCGGAGAAGTCGGCCCGCGGCATCGCATTGGCGAAGCTGCAGGAGAAGAGGACCAACGAGGCAGCCGCCACCGCGACTCCCCGCCTGACCCTTGAAGAGCTCGCCCGGCGGGCCAAGGAGGGCGAGGTCAAAGAGCTCAACCTTGTCATCAAGGCCGACGCCCAGGGTTCGCTCGAGGCGCTCCGCAATGCGCTTCAGAAGATCGAGGACCCGGTTGTCGCGATCAAGATCGTCGGCGAGGGCGTGGGCGCTGTCACCGATTCAGATGTCCTGCTGGCGAGTGTGTCCAGCGCGATCATCGTGTGCTTCAACCTCAAGGCCACCCCCGCCGCCGACCGGGCGGCCGAGCGCGAGAAGGTGGAGGTTCGCTACTACGACGTCATCTACAAGCTGACCGAGGATGTGGAACGCGCCGCGAAGGGCATGCGCGAACCCACCTATCGCCAGGTTCTGGAGGGCAAGGTGGAGGTCGTGATGGCGATCAAGATCCCCCGGCTCGGCCTCATTGCCGGCTCCCGTGTCGTCGACGGCAAGGTGAGCCGTGGCGGCTGGGTGAAGCTGAGCCGGGCGGGCGCCCAGATCCATGAGGGGCGGATCACCTCGCTCAAGCATTTCAAGGACGACGTCCGGGAGATGACCGCCGGACAGGAGTGCGGGATCGGCGTCGAGGGATACGACACCTTCGAACCGGGTGACGTGATGGAAACCTTCCGCCTCGAACGCGAAGAGCTGTGAGTGGCCGGTGGGCTACCGCCAGACGCAGGTCGCCGGTCAGGTTCGCGAGGAGGTCATGGGAATCATCCAGCGCGACCTCAAGGATCCGCGCATCGGCTTCGTCAGCATCACCGAGGTCCGCATGTCGCCTGATTTTCGTTCGGCGCGGGTTCGGATCAGCGTCCTCGGTGATGCGGTCCAGCAGAAGGCCAGCCTGCGCGGCCTGATCAGCGCCAAGGGCCTCATCCGTCACGAGCTGGGAAAGCGGCTCACCAATCTCAAGGTTTCCCCTGACATACACTTCGAGATCGATCCCTCGATCGAATACAGCGTGCATATAGCCAAGCGGCTGCGAGAAGTGCTGCCGCCCGAGGAGGGCCCTTCAACATCAGCGACCTGAAAGAGCAGTTCGCCCAGGTCGGCGGTCTGATCGAGGCTCACCACGAGATCCTGATCTTTGGCCACAAGGACGCCGACGGTGACACGCTGGGCTGTTCGCTCGCCTTCGCCGAAGCGCTCCGGACGGTGGGCAAGAAGGTGTGGGTGATCATCCCCCCGCCGCTGCCCGTCATGTACGAGTGGCTGCCCGGCTACGACCAGGTGGTTGACAGCCCCCCGCCCGGCGCCGACCCGCACCTCGTCTTCTTCTTCGACGCCGGCACCATGGAACGCTCGGGGAATTCGGTCCGCCACATCGCCAGCCACGCGACGATCGTCAATGTCGATCATCACCTTTCGAACACCATGTTCGGCGATGTCAATGTCATCGATCCCACGGCCGCGGCGGTGGGGGAGATGGTGGTGGATATGCTCGATTCCTACGGCTACAAGATCAGTCCCTCGATGGCGACGAACCTTTACACGGCGCTGATGACCGACACTGGCGGCTTCCGCCATGAGAACACCTCGCCCCACGTCCTGGAGTGCGCGGCCCGCCTGGCCCGGCTCGGCGCCAACGCCAGCCAGATTGCGACGAGCGTCTACAAGTCCCGTCCGCTGACGACCCTCAAGCTGAATGCACTGAGCCTGGCCGAGATGCGCGTCGAAGCTGATGGGAGGCTGGTCTGGTCGACCGTCACCCGCCGGATGCTGAAGCAGGCGAGCGCCCAGATGGCGGAGTCGGAGGGGATCATCGACAATCTCAATTCGATCGCCGGGCTGGACCTGGCCATCCTGTTCAAGGAGGTCAACGACAACCTGACCAAGATCAGCGTGCGCAGCCGGGGCGCGGTGGACGCCGCCGCCCTGACCGCCGAGTTCGGCGGCGGGGGACACCTGCGAGCAGCCGGTGCGGAGATCGCCGAGCCGATGTCGCAGGCCGTCGAACTCGTGGTCGCCGCCGCTCATGCGGCGCTGAGGAGCGCTTCGGGTGAAGTCCGGCGTCCTCAACCTAGATAAGCCGCCGGGCGAGACCTCCTTCACGATGGTCCGCCGGCTTCGCGCCCTGACGGGCGCCAAAAGGGTTGGCCACGCGGGGACCCTCGACCCCCTTGCCAGCGGGGTTCTGCCGATCCTCTTCGAATCTGCGACACGGCTGACCGACCTCGCTCACCAATTCGCGAAGACATACCTGGCTGACATCCACTTCGGGTTCAGCTCCAACACCGACGATGCCGAGGGAGAGGCGGTGGCGGTGGCTGACCCCAGCGCCCTCACGGCCGAGACGGTCGGCGCCGCACTGGGTGGCTTCGTGGGCAGGATCACTCAGCGACCACCAGCCTTTTCGGCGGTCAAGATCGATGGCCGGCGCTCCTACCGGCTGGCACGGGAGGGCGAGGCTGTCGAGCCGCCGGAGCGCGAGGTGGTCATCCACTCGGCGCGGCTCCTCGAGTTCCGAGCCGGGCCACAAGCGGTGGCAAGCGTCGAGGTTGTCTGCGGCAGCGGCACCTACCTGCGCGCTCTCGCCCGGGACCTCGGGGCCCAGCTCGGGGTCGGCGGCTTCCTGGGCCGGCTGGTTCGCTCCGCGTACGGGCCGCTCTCGCTGGCCGATGCCGTGAAGATGGCGGACATGACCGATGCGTCCGCCGTGGAGAGGGCGCTGCTCGCACCCGAGGTCCTGCTGCCCGAGATGGAGCGGGTGCGGCTGAACGTCGAGCAGGAGGCCATGGTCCGCCAGGGCCGCTCGGTCCGGGTTCTCCCCGAGCCCGCGCCGGGCAGCCTGCGCGCCCATGCCGCCGATGGCCGCCTGGTCGCCATCGGCCACACCGACCCGCTGCGGCGGACTTTCGTGCCCGAAAAGGTCTTCACGTGAACATCCACCAGGGACTGAAGCAGTCCGCCATCGGGCCTGCGGTGGTGGCGATCGGCAGCTTCGACGGGGTCCACGCCGGCCACCAGTACCTGATCAACCGGCTGCACGCCGGGGCCGCCGAGCTGGCGGCGGAGACTGTCGTGATCACATTCGAGCCTCACCCGCGCTGTGTGCTCGAGCCAGCGCGCTGCCCCCCGGCGCTGACCACCCTCGAGGAGAAGCTCAGCCTGCTGGCCGGGCTGGGGGTTGACCATGGCGTCGCGCTCAGCTTCACGCCTCAGCTGGGCCGCCTCTCCCCGGCGGAGTTCATGGAGCGGGTGAGTACGGCGATGGCCGTGCGCCGGATCGTCTGCGGCCCGGACTTCGCATTCGGCTTTCAGCGGGCCGGCAACCCGGACTGGCTGCGCGAGAACGGCTACGAGGTCGAGGTCGTCTCGCCACTGGAGCTGGACGGGACCGAACTGCATTCCTCCGAGATCCGCCGCCTGCTGGAGGCGGGCGACATCCCGCGCTCCAACCGGCTCCTCGGCCGCCCCTTCGTGCTTTCGGGAACCGTTGAGCACGGCGCCGAGATCGGCCGGGGCCTGGGCTTTCCCACCGCCAACCTGGCTGTCCAGCTCAATAAGCTGGTGCCGGCCCAGGGGATTTACGCGGTCCGGGTCAGGAGTCCATTCGGCGAGCATGGCGGCGCCCTGAATATCGGCAACCGGCCCACCTTCGGCGGCGGCCGGCTGACCATCGAGGTCTACCTCCTCGACTTCGACGGCGACCTCTACGGGAGCCAGCTGCAGGTGTCCTTCGTGCAACGGCTGCGCGACGAGGCGAAGTACGAGAGCGCGGAGGAGCTGGCGGCGGCCATCGCTCGCGATGTCGAGGAGACGCGCAGGATTCTGGGCCCTTGAAGTCCGTCGTGGTCGTCGGCGGTGGTGTGGCCGGTGTATGGGCCGCCGTTGCCGCCCGCCGCGCCGGCGCCGAGGTGGTGCTGATCGCGCGAGCTCCCGGCGCCAGCGCGCTCTACGGCGGTGGCATGCAGATCGCGCCCGACCTGCCAGCACTGCTCGCCGGAGCGCCCTTCCATCCTTTCAACCGGCTTTACCGAGACCACCTCAGGCTGGCCGCGGATCTCGACCAGGAGACCCGTGCCTTCACGGCCCTGCTCGGTCAGATCGGCCTGCCCATGGTCAGCCCACGAGGCGCCGCCAGGTATGCGGACCTTCACGGCATTGCGCGGAGCGCACAGGTGGTGCCGGTTACGGTGGCGGCCGGTGAGCTGACCCGGCTGCGCGGTCGGGAGGTGGCGGTGGCGGCGGTCGAAGGGGTCGGCGACTATGACGCCCACTCAACCGCCGAAGCGCTCGCCGAGCTGGGCATCAAGGCCTCGGTCGCGGCGGCGCCGATGAAGGGCCTCCCCGCCGGCGCGGCATTGGCGGACCTCTTCGGTCACCCAGCACCCAGCGTCACCACACGAGCTGAGCTGATCGCTTACCCGCCCGGTTTCGTGAAGCTGCCGGCCAACGGCTTCGAGTTGCTGGCCGGCCTGCCCTCGCCACACGGCTGGCGGCTGCAGAAGGCTCTCGATCGGATCCTCCCGGCAGAGGGGATCACGGCGGTCGCGGGGGAGGTGCGCGGCTTCCGCAGCGAGGGGGACATCCTGCTCTCGGCGACTGTGGCAGGTCGCGAATACGGGGCTGACTCTTTCATCCTGGCCGGGGGGCGGTTCATCGGCGGCGGGCTCATCAAGACCCGCCTCATGAG
>CAXMLP010000342.1:0-1798 GCA_964194225.1 uncultured bacterium
CCAGCGGCTCCTTCGAGACCATGCCCCCTGCCTACGAGGCTCCCGCGCCGCCTCCCGGCTATCAGCAGGGTCGCCGCTAGCCGCTTTCAAGCGAAAAGGAGAGACCGCCCTCGGGCCCCGTGCCCGGGGGCGGTTCTTTTGTAGGTGTCGAAATCGTTGGAGAATGCAGCGATCAGCCGAGCGGATCGTCAGCACGGTCAGGGCCGGCCTCAACCGATGAGCGCGGCTCCCATCAACTACCGGCTCGAGGGGCGAGTTGCGTTCGTCACGGGCGCTGGTTCGGGGATTGGCGAGGCGGTCGCGCGCCAGTTCGCTCTTTCGGGCGCCAAGGTGGTGATCGCCGACATCGTCCTGCGCTCTGCCGAGCGCGCGGCCGCCGCCATCCAGGCGGCCGGGGGAGCGGCCTTCGCGGTTGAGCTCGATGTCTGTGACGAGGCCGCCGTGGATGCCGCCATCGGCAGCGTGGTGGAGCGACACGGCCGCCTTGACATCGCTGTCAACAACGCGGGCACCTCATCGCCGGCCAGCGCGATCGCCGATGTCGCGACCGAGAATTGGCGGCGCGTCTTCTCGGTCAATGTGGACGGCCTCTTCTACTGCCTTCGCGCCGAGCTCCGGGCGATGCGCGAGGGCGGCGGCGGCTCGATCATCAACATCAGCTCGATCCTCGGCCAGGTGGCGCGCGCCGGCTCGGGACCCTAAGTCGCCTCCAAGCACGCCGTCATCGGGTTGACGCGGGCCGCCGCGCTCGACCACGCCGGCGACCATATCCGCGTCAACGCCGTCGGCCCCGGCCACACCATCACCCCGCTCCCGAGAGCTCGGTGGATGCGGCGACTCGCGCCGTCATCGAGGAGGGCTACCCGATCCAGCGCTTCGCCCAACCCGATGAGATCGCCGGCGTCATCGCCTGGCTGGCCAGCGACGCCGCCTCCTTTGTCACCGGCGCCTACTACGCCGTCGACGGGGGCTACCTGGCCCGCTGACCACTCGTAACTTGAGATCGGGCTCGGCCGTTAGGTAAGCGTGAGGCGCCTATGGAGTCTTGCCGTAGTCCCCTTGCTGGCGTGCACTGCCCCGGCAACCTCACAAGAGAGAGGTTCGGAATCCGTCCAAGCGACTGCGCCGACGGCCGCGTCTGGCCAGGCACGGGGAGAGGTCCCGGTCGCCGTGCAGGGCGTCGGGCCCCGCTGCTACGAAAACTGCACGGTCTCAGTCGTTGATTCGGATGGTCGGGTGCGGGCGACGGCCACCTTCCCGCTGCCCAACCGGCTCAGCATCGGCTGTCAGGGTGGCCTGGTGGCTTCCCCGATCCAGCTGGCGGCCGGCAATGTCTACTACCTGGCGGAAGGGGGGGCGGTCCACCGGCTCAAACCCACCGGTGTCGATGAGGTGGTGGCGACGCTTCCGGTTCTGTCGAGCCAGCAGATCACCTGGTTCGCCGTCAGCCCGGACGGCGCCAGGCTCATGGCCTCGATCTTCTCCATCCCCACGTTGGTGCCCACCAGCACGTGCCCGCTGCACGCCCCGGGAGACCTCCAGACTCAGCTGCTTTCCGTCACTCTGGGGGGCGCCACCACGACCCTGCGTGCAACCAAGTCGCCGTTCGTCGAGCTGAAGTATCCGCCGCCGCACATCCTCTCCATCGTCGGTTGGGATGAGGTCGGGCCGATCGCAGTCCAGGAAACCCACTCGGGTGGAATGGGAAGTATTGAAGGCACCGTGTGGTGGGGGCCGGCCGCCCACCTCGATGCTCAGGGGAAACCCGGCGAGCCGATCGGCGGCCCGAATTGCGAGC
>CAXMLP010000343.1:0-3093 GCA_964194225.1 uncultured bacterium
TGTGTATAAGAGACAGGCCATGGGGCCCCTCTTCGAGGCCGGCGGCAAGCGGCTGCGGCCGGCCCTGGTCTTCCTCTGCGGGCGGCTGGCCGACCTGGGCGAGTCTCACATCAGCGCCGCCATCGCAGTTGAGCTGACGCATGCGGCGACCCTGGTCCACGACGACCTGATCGACCGGGCCACTCTGCGGCGCGGCCGGCCCACCGTCGCCCACAGCCTCGGCTCTGCGCCCGCCATCGTGATCGGGGATTTCTATTTCGCCAAGGCCTATGAGCATGCGGCCCGGACCGGGGATGCGGCGGTGGTCGGCGCGATCGCCCGTGCGGTCATGAGGATCTGCGCGGGCGAGCTGGCCCAGGACGAGGCCCGGTATCGCTACACGATCTCGCTCGAGCAGTACCGGGCCCGGATCGAGGCCAAGACCGCCGTCCTGCTCGCGGCCAGCTGTTGGGTCGGCGGCTGGTTGGGAGGCCTGGCCGAGCCCGACCTGGCCTCCCTACAGCGATACGGGATCGAACTCGGACTCGCCTTTCAGATCGCGGACGACGTGCTCGACTACACGGCCGGCGCCGATGCCGTCGGCAAGCCGGTTGCAACCGACCTCGGGGAGGGGCACGCGACGCTCCCCCTGCTCCTGACGTCGCTGCCGAACCGGCTTCCCGAGGGCGAGCCGCTGAGTGCGGAGGCAGTGCGGGCGGTGGTCGCCCAGGTTCGTGCCGGCGGCGGCATCGACCGCGCCCTGGAGCATGCCCGCAGCCACTCCGAGCGCGCCCGCGATTGCCTGTCCGGCCTCCCCGAGGGAGCGGTTCGAGACTGTCTTGTCGGATTGACCGACTTTGTCGTCGAGAGGCGCGCATGAAGCGGGTGAACCTGGTCGGAATCGGCCCCGGCACCCCGGGCTTGCTCACGCTCCGGGCGGCCGAGGCGATCCGCGCCGCCGACGTCATCCGGCATCCGCCAGGAGTCGACGCCGCAATCCTGGGGATGACCAGGCCGGGCGCGTTGCTCGGAGAGCTGGAGGACGTCGCCGAGATCCTGCATCTCGCCAAACACGATCACCGCGTGACAGTCCTCTACTTCGGCGACCCTTTCACCTTCGGGGAAGCGAGTGGACTGGCCGAGGCGCTCCATGCCGCTGAGATCGACTTCGAGGTGGTTCCTGGCGTGCTGATGGAGTCTGCCGGGCCGACCATCAGCGGGATCTCGCCCACCCTTCTCGGCCAGTCCTGGCCGCAGGGGGAGACGAGCGCTTTTCGGGTCCTCGCCGGAGCGATGCCAGAGTGTGTCGCCCGCCTCCTCGAGGCCGGCCACGAGCCGAACGCCCCCGGCGTGGTGATCTTCAACCCCGGCGGCCCAGGCCAGCGCAAGGTGATGGCGCCGCTTCGTCACCTGGGCGGAGCTGCCGGCCAGGGACTCGATCGCGAGGTCGTCCTCGTCGTCGGTCCGGGGGTGGAGATGACGACCCGTCTGGACAGTCTGGCCAAGCGGCCCCTTCACGGCCGGCGGGTGCTGGTGACCCGGGCACGGCACCAGGCAGAGGAGTTCCACCGCCACCTCGCCGATCTCGGCGCCTGGGTCATCGACATTCCAACCATTGAGGTACGGCCGATGCGCCTCGACTCCAAGACGCGCGAGGCGGTGGCTCGCCTGGCCGAAACCCAGCTCGTGGTGTTCGCCTCGGCCAACGCCGTGGAGATCTTTTTCGACATGCTCTTCGAGCTGCGCAAGGATGCCCGGGCACTGTGCAACTCGCGCCTCTGTGCGATCGGCCCGGAGACCGCCCGCACGCTGGAGGCGCACGGTCTGCGCCCCGAGCTCGTCTCCGGCGAATACACCGCGGAGGGCCTCGCCGAGACGCTCGGAAATTGGGACCTGAGCGGTGCCCGAATCCTGGTTCCCCGGGCGCGCCAGAACCGCGACAGCCTGCCTGCGATCCTCGCCAAGCGGGGGGCCCAGGTTGAGATCCTCCCCGTCTATGAACTGGCCTCCCCAGCCGGGACGGCGGCCGCTCTGAGCCAGCTCTTCGCCGGCGAACCGGTGGATGCAGTCACGTTCACAAGCACCGCGACGGTGCAGAACTTTGCCGCGGCCTTCGAGCCAGCCGAGCTGCGCACCCTGATGGGGAGAACGAAAGTCGCCTGCATGGGACCGGTCACCGCCGACACCGCCCGCCAGCTCGGAATGCGGGTGGATATAATCGCGGCCGAGTACACGACGCGCGGCCTGGCGGCGGCCGTCGCCGGGCACTTCAATACATGAGTCAAACCTTTCCGCCCCACAACGCACAGGGCCGCCGTCGGGCCTCGCGGGCCGCTGACAGCCCAGCCGTTGAGGTCATGGGTCCTTTCGTCCGGCCACCGTTGAGCGCACTTCTGGTCGTGGCGGTGGTCGTGGCAGTAGTTGCCGGCGCGGGTTTCGCGCTGGGAGTGGCGATCGCGCCCCGTCCCTACGGGCCTTTCGCCGGTTGCCACACCGCTGCTCAGCTCGGTCCTCACCGTTTCAGCCACGAGCCGGCCATGTGCATCAACCCTGACCGCACCTACGTTGCCAACCTCAACACCACCGGCGGCAAGGTCGACATAGTCATGCCCGCCAAGGGCGCCCCTCGAACGGTGAACAATTTTGTGGTGCTGGCGATCAATGGCTACTTCAACGGCCTCACCTTCCACCGAGCCGAAGGCTGGGTGGTGCAGGGTGGGGACCCGCGCGGCGACGGCGGGGGCGGACCCGGCTACAGCCTGCCCGACGAGGGCGGCTCCCAGGCGTGGGGACAAGGGTCGGTGGGAATGGCGCGATTCCCCGGCGGGGCGATCAACGGGAGCCAGTTTTTCATCGTCAGGGGCCGCTGGCCGGAGGGCGGACCGGGGGACGTCGTATTCAACCAATTCGGCATGGTGCTGGCTGGGATCGAGGTTGTGAACCATCTCAAAGCGGGGGACCGAATCCTCTCAGTTGATCTCACCCTCCAGGGCTGAGCCGAAAAGCTGTCAAAATAAACGGACATGGGTTTTCTAGGTCACTACTGGATCATCGGGCTGCTGATCGTCGTGCTGATCATCTTCGGACCGGGCAAGCTGCCGCAGATCGGCGGGG
>CAXMLP010000344.1:0-2020 GCA_964194225.1 uncultured bacterium
CCGGCTCCCTGGGGCGGCGGCTGGACCTCATTTGACCGTTAAAGTCCACTAGGCCCGCAGCGGCTGGTCGGGTTGCCCGCGCCTGATGGTGCGCCTTCGCTCGACCGGGAAGCGGCCCTGGTACATCAGGTGGATGGCCATGATCCGGCGCTTGAGCACCGGCACCGATTGGCCAGCTGGGTCCTTGATGCCAAGTTCGGAGAGACGGAAGAGCACCGGCAGGGGGGGCATCTCGTCCTCGGCCAGCTCGTCGAGAGCCGCCATCACGTCCTCCAGGCGGCGAAGCCGGATCTGGACCGCAGGATCGTTATCTGCCATGAAGCCAACAGAACTAAGCCAGGCCCCGCCCCAGACTTGCGCCTTCTTGCGAAGTCTTAACAATCGTTGACCCGGCATTAACGAACGCATTCGGCCAATCGTCCTTACCTTTGGTGCAGGCCAATTCGGAAATTAACCGGCCGAGGGGAATTAGAGGGTCAGTGATGAGGGGATTTGCCGGCGCGAGCCGGACCGCACCCAACCAAGGGGTGGGGAGAGCAGGAGCCGTCAGTGTTCATTCGCCAATGGCGGATGGGCTGACAGCTCGCCGCTCGCCGGCCGTCCGGGCGCTTGCCCTGGCCGCCGCCTTCTTCTCCATCGCGTTTTCGTTGGTTGCGCCGCCGTCCCCCCGCGGCGGTGCAACCCCCCCCTCTTCAATCACCGCGGTCATCGTCCGCGCCGAGGGCCTGCAGCTTGTGGCGGCAGAGCGGGCGGTCCGGCTCGGCGGCGGCCGCATCGGCCTTCCGCTGCCGATCATCGCTGGCTTTGCCGCCACCGTCCCGACGGCTCGGATTGGCGCGCTGCGCAAGCTGCCGGTCATCGCAGCGATCACCGAGGATGGCGCCGCCGAATTCAAGTCGGACTACGACCCTGGCACCGACCCCTTCTCCATGCTGAACGCCGCGACGGGCACCGGCGCGAAGCAGGCGTGGGCGATGGGCGCGACCGGGGCCGGCGTGGACGTTGCCGTGATCGACTCCGGCGTCACGCCGGTTCCGGGGCTGTCCGAACCAGGAAAACTGATCTCGGGTCCCGACTTCAGCTTTGAATCAGGCTTGCGCAATCTCGCTCATCTGGATGGCTATGGCCACGGCACGTTCATGGCCGGCCTCATCGCCGGGCGCGATGCCGGAAGCGATCTCGCCCATCCCGGCGCCTCCTATCTCGGAGTGGCCCCCAACGCACGGATAGTGAACGTCAAGGTCGGCGCCGCCGACGGCTCGGTCCGGCTCTCCCAGATCATTGCTGGAATCGACTGGGTGACCGCTCATAGGCGGGACAACGGCATGAACATCCGGGTTCTTAACCTCTCGCTCGGAATCAACTCACATTCCGACTACCTGGGGGATCCGCTGGCCCAGGCTGCCCAGGCTGCTTGGAGATCGGGTTTGGTCGTCGTCGCCGCCGCCGGCAACGAGGGTCGTGGACCTCAACAGCTCGCCACGCCAGCAATCGATCCCTACGTGGTCGCGGTCGGTGCCCTCACCGGTGCCACGTACGCCACGCTGCTGGGCAATAGAGTGGCCGACTTCTCCAACGAGGGTGACGGAAACCGCAACCCCGACCTGCTGGCACCGGGCGCCCACATGCAGGGCCTACGCGTGCCGGGTTCGTTCATCGACCAGCGATATCCCTCGGCAGTGGTCGGGACGCGGTTCTTCCGCGGCAGTGGAACTTCGGAGTCCGCCGCCATCGTCTCGGGCGCCGCGGCGCTCCTGCTGCAGAAGCGCCCCGACCTGCGGCCTGACGATGTGAAGGCACTCCTGCGGCAGGGAGCCCAGAACCTGACGGGCGTGAGCATTACCAGCCAGGGCTCGGGCGCCCTCCAGTTGCTTCCCTCGCTGCTCGCGCCCGTGCCCGGCAAGCTGGCCACCCAGACCTACCCGGTGAGCGAGCGAGACTCTGATGAGGAGGACAATGGCCAGAGTGCGCCCTCACACTGGAGCGGCACGACGTGGACCGGGACCACCTGGACCGGGAC
>CAXMLP010000345.1:0-6618 GCA_964194225.1 uncultured bacterium
GGTTCAGGCTCGAGGGCCCATTCCCCGTCCGGGATGACGCCCCCGTACCCGGCCAGGACAGGGCCCTGCGCTAGGGCGGCCGCCAGCCGGGAGGCGTCGGCCGGGCCGGGCAGCCGGGCCCCCTCGCCCCCCTCGATCCGGAGCGCCTGCCAGCGCCGGGGTGCGACCAACTGCCGGAAGCCGGTGGCTTCGAAGAGGCGCCGCGCGTGAGGGTTGGCGGTGATCAGCCGGACCTCCTTGAAGCCGAGCGAGCCCGCCTGCTCGATGGCGGCGCCGAGCATCGCTCGGGCCAAGCCACCGCGGCGGCGAGCGGTCGCCACCCGAAGGCCCTCGTACCAGACGATCGCCGGGGCGATCGGTCGCAGCCGCTGGATGCCGGCGATCTCACCCTCCACCTCCGCCAGCTGGAACCATGCCCCCGGGTCGCTGACCCAATCGTCGAAAACGCGCGGGATGTAGTCGTGGCCATCCCAGACGTCGGCGACCAGGGCCAGGATGCTGTCCCGATCGGCCGGCCGGACCGGCCTCAGCTCTGGGATGAGGGTCGCCAGTGCGCAACTCCTGAGGTGGTCTCAATCAGCCCGTAGGTGAGGGAACCGTCCGGCTGCCGCTCGAGGTTCTCCGCCATCCACCCCCGCGCCCGGGTCTCGTCCCAGGCGTCCCCGAGCGACGAGCTGTATTCAGCCAGGAATTCGTCCCCGCTCGCCCAGCGCTGCTGGCTCGGGTAGCGCAGGACGCTGACATCGGCTTCGATCCCCAGGCCGAGCAGGAGGTTGAAGAAGTCGCCGAACTGCGGTTGCCGGCGGCGCGGCTGGCCGGTCATCAGGCCCCACAGGCTATCGGCAGGCGTTCTCATCTGGCCGAAGCGGAGGAGGACGAAGACGCGCTCGCGCCCGGCGCTCTCGAGCTTGCGCACAAAGGACTCGATCTCCAAGACCCCGTAGACCACGTGACAGCAGATCACCAGGTCGGCTGGTGCAGGGTCCGCCAGCTCCCATTCCGCAGCGATGACTGTCATGTTGTCCCGCGGCGGAATCAGCTCGCGCATCCCCGCCGAAGGCTCGACCGCCGTCACCCAGTCGACCTGGTCAGCCAGGGGCGAGGCGTGGCGACCGGTGCCGGCTCCCGCGTCAATCAGCGTCTTGTGGGGCGCCAGCCAGGGGCTCAGGAAGTCAACGAAGCCATCCGAGCGGTTGCCGGTGGAGGCGGCGAACGTGCGGGCTCGCCGGTCCCAATAGGCTGGATCCCGGAAAGCACCCCCCTGCTGATCGCGCTCGCTGACGATCCGTCGCCAGTGGGATCCCCAATCTTCCAAAAGTAGGTCGGTCAGCGCCATTGCTTTGTGGCATATTGTCCCCGGCCCGCCAAGCCAACCTGCCGACCTGCCGTGTCGGTGTGCCCTTTTGGAGATTTCATGGCGGTTGCCGACGAGCGTGATCTGATCCCTGGTCAGGGTGAGTTCGGTCCCGAAGAGGCGGCTCAGCTGGAGCCCTATTTCACCAACCTCGACCGCCCGGTCTTCGCCCTGAAGAACCTGCCCGAGGTCGTCAAGGGCGCCCTCTTCTCCCGCTACTCGCGCACCGAGAAGAGCCTGCGGCGTGTGCTCCTCGAGGAATTCCTGCGCGAGCCGGAGTTCGGCCTGGATCAGCTGATGGCAGAGAGCGGCGCGGACCACCGAGTGGCGACGCGCAAGGCGGAGGAGTTCTACGAGAGGGTGCTGGTCGGCTACGGGGACGACTCGGTTGCCGAGCTGGCCGGCGCGCACGTGGCGATCGAGCGCGTTTCGACTCTCGCCGCGAAGGCGCTGCAGGACTCCCGAATCGGGCTCTCGCCGCTCGAGAAGTCCACCCGGTACGTCCGCTTCGACAGGCCTGGGCCCGATGGCAGGTTCGCCTACCACCGCTCCCCCGAGCTCAGTCACCCGATCTACGAGCGGGCGGCGGACCACCTTTTCGAGACCTTCACCGAGATGCTCGGGGTTGTGCTCGAGAATGTGCGAGAAGGGTTTCCGATCGAGCCCGGGGAGACCGAGCGGGCCTGGAAGACGGCCACCCGCGCGAAGGCGCTCGACCTCCTCCGGGGGCTGCTTCCCGCCGCGACGCTGACCAACCTGGGTCTCTACGGGAATGGCCGGGCCTTCGAGTACCTCATCACGAAGATGGCCGGCCAGGAGCTGCCCGAGTGCCGGCGGCTGGCGGATGACCTCCACGCCGAGCTCTCCGAGGTGATCCCGTCCTTTGTCCGCCGCGCGATCGATGAGAAGTACGGTCGCCCGGCGGCTCTCCGCCTGCGCGGACAATCCGAGCAGCTGCGCCTGCTGGCGCCCGCCGACCCGGCCGGCGAGGTGGGAACGAGCGTCAGGTTGATCGACTATGACCCCGACGCCGAGCGAAAGGTGGTGGCCGCCGCCCTCTTCCCACATTCCTCTCTCCCGCTGCTCGAGCTGCAGGAGACCTGGGTCGACCCCGGACCGGTTCTAGAGGCGATCCTGGGCGGCCGCGTCAATCGGCGGCAGCGTGCGCCGCGCGCTCTCGAACATGCCACTTACACGTTCGAAGTGGTCGCCAACTTCGCGGCCTACCGCGATCTGCAGCGGCATCGGATGCTGACACAGGATCGCCAGCTGCTCGGGGCGGAGCTCGGCTACGACGTCCCCGCCCAGATCGCGGCGATGGGCCTCGAGCAGCGGTACCGGGCGGCGATGGATGCCGCCGGGGCAGCCTGGCGACTCATCTCGGCCGACTCGGGTCCCCAGCTCGCCCAGTACATCGTTCCCCTCGGCTACCGGATCCGCTGGTACTTCCGGGCCTCGCTGCGCGAGGTCTATCACCTCTGCGAGCTGCGAACGACGCCCCAGGGGCATCCCGACTACCGGCGGGTGGCCCAGCAGATGTTCCGCCGGGTCTACGAGGTCCATCCCCGGCTTGCCCAGTACGCCCACTTCGTCGACCTCGGTCCCGGCGACGAACTGGAGCGACGAGCCTCCGAGCGCCGGCTGGACGAGAAGCTGCGGGCGCTCCCGACGCCGACCCTGTAGACCGAAGAAAGCGCTGGTTTGGCCTGGACCCTGGTTGTGCATGGCGGCGCCGGAGCCTGGTCCGGCGAGCTCCGGCAGCCGGCGGAGGAGGGCTTGGAGGCTGCGCTCGACGCGGGCGCGGCCGCCGCCCGCACAGATCCTCTGCAAGCGTGCCTCGCCGCCGTCCGCGTCCTGGAGGACAACCCGCTGTTCAACGCCGGTATCGGGGCTTCGCTCAATGCGGACGGGGAGGTGGAGCACGACGCCGGAGTGATGATCGGAGCCGGTCTTCGGGCGGGGGCGGTCGGCGCCGTCCGTGGCGTGCGGCACCCCATCGACCTGGCCCGGGCGGTGATGGAGGACGGCCGCCACGTCCTCCTGGTCGCGGAAGGCGCCACGCGGTTCGCCAGGGAGGTCGACATCGAGCTGGCGGACCCTTCGCTCTTCATCGTCGATCGGCGCCGGGAGCAGCTCGGCCAGTGGCGGCGGGGCAACGGGGACACCGTTGGCGCGGTCGCCTTCGCGGACGGCCATTTCGCAGCCGCCGTCTCGACCGGCGGTTACACGGGTAAGCGGCAGGGGCGAGTCGGCGACAGCCCGATCCCGGGCGCCGGCTTCTACGCTGACGATGAGCTGGGCGCCGCTGTCAGCACGGGCAGTGGTGAGGGGTTCATGAGGCTGGTGATCGCCAAGCTGGCGGTCGATGCGATGGCTTCGGACACCGCCGAGGCCGCCGCTCAATTCGCGATCGCCCGCCTGCGGCGCCGGATCGGGGGCAGCGGCGGGATCATCACCGTCGACCGTCAGGGGCGCCCGGGCGCCGCCTTCAACACGGACTACATGCCCTGGCGCCACCGAAGGGGATGAGCAACGCCCCGCCCCTTCAGGCGAAACCCGCCGCAAACCCAATACCCTGCGGAAGATGGCCGAGTCGGGTAATACGGGTGAGCTGATCGCGCTCGCCCTGAAGGCAGCCGGGACCAGCCACCTCTTCACCCTCAATGGGGCCCATATCTGGCCTCTCCTGACGGGCTCGGTAGAGCACGGCATCAGGATCATCGACACGCGCCATGAGCAGACCGCCGCCTTCGCCGCCGAGGGCTGGTCGAAGGTGACGCGGCAGTGCGGTGTGGCTTCGGTGACCGCCGGCCCGGGCGTGACGAACACGGCTTCCGCGGTCGCCGCCGCGCAGGCCAATGACAGCCCCCTCCTGCTGATCGGCGGGCGAGCGCCCGAGGCGCGCTGGGGCATGGGCTCGCTCCAGGAGATGGACCACCCGGCGCTGCTGCGCTCCATAACCAAGAGCGCGAGCACGCTGACCAGCGCGGCGCAGGCCTACGCGACCGCGCGGCGCTCCATCGAGCTCGCGCTGACGCCACGGACGGGGCCGGTGTTCTTTGACGTGCCATTCGACACCTTCCTCAACAGCGTGGATCTGCCCGACAGCAGGCCGGCGCCCCTCCCGAGGGCTGGCGTCGGTCCCGATCCCGACCAGGTGAAGGTGGCCGCGCAGCTGCTGGCGGAGGCCCGCCAGCCGGCCGTCGTGGCCGGCACGGGCGTCTGGTGGGGTCACGCTGAGGAATCGCTCCGGCGGTTGGCGGAGATCGCGGATCTGCCCGTCTATGCCAATGGGCTGGCCCGGGGCATGCTTTCCCCTGATCACCCCCTTCACCGCTCGCGCTCTCGGTCGACGGGCGTGGGCCAGGCTGACCTGGTGCTCCTGATCGGGGTGCCGCTCGATTTCCGGCTCAACTGGGGGCAGCCGCCGGTGATCAGCGACGAGGCGAAGATCGTCTACATCGACGTCGACGATTTCCGCAAGCACCGGCCCGCCGCGGCAGCGCTGTATGGAGACATCAACCTCGCCCTGGCGGCTCTGGCCGAGGCAGCTCGCGATTCGCCCCGCCATTCGGGCTGGCTCGTCCGTCTGGCAGAGGCCGAGGCGGCGGCTCGGGAGCGTGACCGCCCGATGTTCTCTTCGGCCGCCGATCCAATCCACCCGGCGCGCCTGGTGGCCGAGGTGAACCGCTCCCTTGACCCCGACGCGGTCGTGGTCGGCGACGGCGGCGACTACGTCAGCTTCGCCGGCCGGCTGGTCGAGCGGCCCGGACCGGGCCTGTTTCTTGATCCCGGCCCGTTTGGCTGTCTGGGCTCGGGCCCCGGTTACGCCATGGCGGCAAAGTTGGCGCATCCCGACCGCCAGGTGGTCCTGCTCAGCGGCGATGGCGCCTTTGGTTTCAGCGCCATGGAGTTCGACACGATGGTCCGCCACCACATCAATGTCGTCTGCGTCATCGGCAACAACGGCATCTGGGCCACCGAGAAGCACCCCATGCAGCAGGTCCTCGGCACGGCGATCGCGACCGACCTGCTGCCCGGTACCCGGTACGACCTCATGGTCGAGGCTCTGGGCGGCCACGGCGAGCTGGTCCGGCGCCCGGAGGACATCGGTCCGGCGCTCGAACGAGCATTCCGAGCCGGCGTTCCGTCGTGCATCAACGTTCTCACCGACCCCGCGGCCGAGTATCCTCGCTCGTCGGTGCTCATGTGATGGCCGTCGCCCACCCCAAGCGAACCGAAGCAAACCCCTGGCGTTCCGCGCAGCACCAGTTCGACGAGGCGGCGAAGATGCTCAAGCTCGATCCCGGGCTACGCCTCATCCTGCGCGAGGTGCAACGCGAATTCACCTGCCACTTCCCGGTCCCGATGGACGACGGCAGCGTTCGCAACTTCACCGGTTTCCGAGTGCAGCACAACATCAATCGCGGTCCCGCCAAGGGCGGGCTCCGCTTCCATCCCGGCGTCTCCCTCGACGAGGTGAAGGCGCTCTCGATGTGGATGACCTGGAAATGCGCGGTCGTGAACATCCCCTTCGGCGGGGCGAAAGGCGGCGTGATCGTGGATCCTCGTGAGTTGAGCCAGAACGAGCTCGAGCACCTCACTCGCCGCTTCGCGACCGAGATCTCGATCCTGGTCGGCCCCGATCGCGACATCCCGGCGCCCGATGTCGGGACCAACGCCCAGGTGATGGCCTGGTTCATGGACACCCTGTCCATGCATCGTGGCTATTCGATAACGGCCTCGGTGACCGGAAAGCCGGTCGAGGTCGGGGGCTCGCTGGGGCGGGCGGACGCGACGGGGCGAGGCGTGATGATCTGTACGGTCGCAGCCCTCGCCACCATGGGCCTCAAGCCGTTTGGCCAGCGTGTGGTTGTGCAGGGCTTCGGCAATGTCGGCAACGTGTCCGCCCGGCTCCTCGAGGAGGCGGGCTGCCAGGTGGTCGCCGTGTCCGAGGATTATGGCGGCATCTACAACCCCCTCGGCCTGCCAGTGCGCAAGCTACTCGAATTCCGCGCCCGGGAGGGAACCCTGAAGGGCTTTCCCGGAGCTGAGCTCGTCTCCAACGACGACCTGTTGGAATTGGAGTGCGACGTCCTCGTCCCGGCCGCGCTGGAGAACCAGATCACCTCCCGTAACGCCGCCGACATCAAGGCCAAGCTGATCGTTGAGGGCGCGAACGGACCGACGACCCCCGAGGCCGACGCGATCCTGCGAGAGAGGGGGATCATCGTGATCCCGGACATCCTCGCCAACGCCGGCGG
>CAXMLP010000346.1:0-2241 GCA_964194225.1 uncultured bacterium
CGACGGGCGGCGCAGGGTTGGCCACCCCAGTTTTGCCGAGAGCCTGAAGCGCGGTGGGCAGGATCGTCAGCTCGGGAATGTGGGCGCGGCGAGGAAGCCTGAGCAGGAGCAGGCAGGCCTGCGCGACATCCTCGGGACGGAGCATCCCGGCGGCAACTTCAGGCGGTGGGGGCACCGGCCGTTTCAGCATCATCGGCGTATCAACGACGCCCGGATTGATCACGGAAAAGCGCACTCCGTTGGTGTGTTCCTCGAAACCGGCGGAGCGGGCAAGGGCGATCAAACCGGCCTTGCTCGCCTGGTAGGCCGGTCCGCTGACGTCCGGCCACTGACCCGAGACGCTGGCGATGAGAACGACGTCGCCAGGCCCCCGGCGGAGCTTGGCGAGTCCGGCATTGATGAAGTAGAACGCACCGCTGAGGTTGACCGCGATCAGGTGGTCCCACACCTGCGGCGTCAACTGTTCGAGCCTCCGCTGGGGCACGTTGTCGGCCGCGGCGCAGATGAGGATGTCAAGCTGGTCCAGCGAATCGACGAATCGCCGGACCGCGGCCTGGTCGGCGACATCAAGCTTGACCGGACCCCGCCGGCCGATCGCGTGACAGACCGCCCCACCCTCCTCGAGCCGCTCCACGATCGCCGCTCCGATCCCACTGCCACCCCCGGTGACCACGGCGACCTTGCCGGTGAAGGGGAGCGCCCCCTCAGGCACGCAGGAAGACCTTGATGTCCTCGGTGGGACCCTGGGCGAGCGTTGCGAAGGCCTGCGGGCCCTCCGTCAGGGGGAGGCTCTCCTTCAGCTCCCCGATCCCGGCCCGACCCGCGGCCAGCCAATCGAGAGCCTGCTGGAAGTCGGCATCCGAGTAGCCGAACACTCCCTTCACCGTGTGATTGCCTCGGATGATCCGGTGCCAGGGCAGCGGGGTCTGATCGTTGTGAAGCCCGATGAAGACAGCCGTGCCGGCCGGCGCGAGGAGATCGATGGCGAGGTTGCGGGTCGCATCAGCGCCGGCGGCGTCCACCACCAGGTCGACGCCCGGCTTCAACTCCTCGCCGCTCTCGTATGCCTCGTGCGCGCCGAGCCTCAGGGCGTGCCGGCGCCGCGTCGGATGGCGCTCCAGCACGGCCACCACCTCGATCCCATGGAGCAGCGCGGCCTGCATGCAGCCCAGCCCGATGGTGCCGGCTCCGATCACCACCGCCGAGGTCGCGCCGGCCGGGGCTCCCTTGCGGATCGCGTGAACTCCGTTGGCGAGCGGCTCCACCAGGGCGCCAAGACGCGAGTCCATCTGTGTCGGCATCTCGAACAGGCACTGCTCGGGAACCGCCACCGAGCCGGCGAAGCCGCCCGGCACCGCGATGCCGATGAGGTATCGGTCCGGGCAGAGATTGCGGTCGCCACGCATGCAGTAGGGGCAGCGGCCGCAGCCGACGATCGGGTTGACCGCCACTCGCTTGCCGAGCCAGGCCCGGTCCACCCCCTCGCCCACCTCCTGCACGGGGCCCGCGAATTCATGGCCCATCACCAGTGGTGGCTTTCGATTCGACATCTTGCCGAGGTAGCCCTCGATCTCGGACCCGCAGATCCCGGCTGCCTCGCTGGTCAGGAGGACCTCGCCGGGGCGGACGCCTGGATCGGGCACATCGTCGACCGACATCTGGCTCGGACCGTGCCACACGAGCGCCTTCACAGGCGGGCTTCCATCTCGCTATTTGCCACCGCGCACACCTCCATCCACGTACAGGCCGGAACCCATAACGAACTTGGACTCATCGCTGGCCAGGTAGAGGGCGGCCCAGGCGACATCCTCAGGCCGACCGAGATCGCCTCCCAGCTGGCGCTTGCGGATCACCGCCAATCCCTCCTCGCGGGAGGCATAGGACTCCTTCAGGTATTTCTCGACAAAGGGAGTGCCGATGGTGCCCGGCAGGAGGGCGTTGACCCGGATGTCATATGGCGCGTAGTCCACCTGCATGCAGCGGGTGAGCGCGAGCACCGCCCCCTTCGAGGCGCCGTAGCAGGCGCGGTTGGCAAGCCCGATCTCGGCAATCGTCGAGCTCATGTTGATGATGGACCCGGACCGGGCCCGCATCATGTGCGGGACGACAGCCCGGGAGACCAAAAAGACGCCGCGCACGTTGACCGCGAAGACCCTCTCCCAGAGCTCGAGCGAAGTCTCATGGAGCAGGCCAACCCCCGGGATGCCGGCATTGTTGAAGAGCACGTCGATCCGGCCGTGG
>CAXMLP010000347.1:0-5217 GCA_964194225.1 uncultured bacterium
GCCCGGCTCCCTGGGGCGTCGGATGGACCTCATACGGCCGTTTCAATCCACTAAGGCTGCCAGAGGAGTTGCATGAGCTCAACGCTGACGCCGGGCCCCAGTCCGATCCCGAGCCCGTCGCGTGGCTGTGAGCCAAAGTCCGACTCGAAACGAGGCAGCAGTTGGGCGAGGGTGAACAGGATGGACGCGGACGAGACATTGCCAACCTCGGCATAGGTCTGTCGCGAGGGCGCCATTATCGAGTCGTCGAGTTCCAGCGATTCCTGGATGGCATCGAGCACCCGCGGGCCACCACCGTGAGCAGCCACAAAGTCAACACCGCCCATTCCTGCTTCGACCCGAAAGCGCTCGCTGACTTCGCCGATCGAGCGTCCGATGAGGCGCGGGAGTCGGCGGTCGAGCACGACGTGAAACCCATCGTCACGGAGGTCATAACCGAGGAGCGCGGTGCTGCCGGCGATGAGGTGTGAAGCGACGCGCCTGACGCTGAGGCCACGGCCGCCGGACGCCCCGGTCATCACCGCGGCTCCCGCTCCGTCGCCGAAGACCATTGAGGCGGTCAGGTTGTCCATTGAGGCGTCTCGCGGCTGAAAAGTCAGGGAGGGGAGCTCCACCGCGATCACCAGCACCCTCTGGCCGGGATACGCGGCCAGGTGCCGATGGGCGAAGGCGATCGCGGCGGCGCCACCCGAGCAGCCGAGCTCGGTGAGTGGAAGCCGCACCACGTCGGCTCTCATGCCCAGCTTCTGCATCAGGTGCACGTCGAGTGACGGCACCATGTAGCCGGTGCAGGAGACCGAGATCACCGCGTCGATGTCAGCGGCCGCCACCTGCGCTCCGGCGAGCGCCCTCAGCGTGGCGTTCTCGGCGAGAACCAGCGCATGCTCCTGGTACACGCGCATGGTCGCGGTGATCCCCCGCTCGGCCAGGAGTTGGTCGGGAGGCTCGGCCAGGTAGCGCTTGCCGCCCGCCTCGGCGACCGCCGCGCCCGCCATCGCCAGCCGCGGCCACAGCGCCACCAGCAGGTCCCGGCGGCTCTGGGCATCGAGGAGGTGTTCGGGAAGGGCGGTGGCGACGGAGAGGAGCGTGCTGCCGGACATCCGCTTCAGATCCCGGCCAGTGCCGACCAGTCGCGCCAGGGGACCGACCCCAAGGGTCGCGTGCCGGAGTTGACCTGAAGCAGCGATTCCAGCGCGCCCGGCCGCCGAGCCATGCCCTTCAGAGCCCGGTGGGCGAGAGGCGGTGAGCCGGTGAGCTTCAGAGCGATCGAACTGACGACGCGGCGTGTCCGCCACTGGCTCCGAAACCAGCGCCGGTACTCCGATGCCGCGGCGGCCGGGTCACCTGTCAGCAACCGGGCGAGCCGTGCCGCGGCCTGGAAGCCGGCAGTCATCGCGTCGCCGGTCACGGGATCCACAAATCCCGCCGCATCCCCGACCAGGAATACCCCGCTCTCCGCGACCGTCCGGGCTCGAACTCGGAATGGTCCGGCGCCGTGGATGGGTTCGAAGGCGGCGCCGATGAATTCGGGATGAGCGGCGAAGACCGCCCTCGAATAGGTCTCGGCGACGCTCAACCCGGGGAGGCGGAGCGTACCGGGGCTGCCCAGGACGACCGCCAGGACCTCGTCGTCGCCACTCGGAGCCACATAGACCTCGTTGCTGCCGGTCAGGGTGACGATGACGTCACGGACCGCGTGTCCCGGCACGGCCAGGTGGCTGACCAGGGCATGGCGATGGGGCGGGGAGGGAGGCAGCGACCAGCCCATCAGGGTTCGGGTGCGCGAGCGCAGCCCGTCCGCACCGATCACCATTTCCACCTTGAGGGAGCCCCGGGTTGTCTCGATCGCAAGCCGGTCCTGCGATCGCGTGATCGCGCTCACTTCGCAGCTGGTCTCGACCCGGACTCGGGGCGTCGCGGCGCTGCGCTCGGCGAGCAGCTGATCGAAACGGCGGCGGCGCACGCCGAAGCCATGGTCCGGTGCGCTTCCGCAGGGCCGGAAGGCGCCAAAGGCGGATTCGCCGCTCAGGGTGCGGTAGCGGATACCACCCAGGCGCGGATAGCCCTCCCGTGCGAGGTCGATGCCGATGTCCTCGAGGACCCGCACCCCGCCCGGCATCAGGCCTTCACCGCAGGGCTTGTCCCGGGGATACTCGCCGCGCTCCAGCACGATCGTGCGCAGGCCTGCGCGCCCCAACAGCGTTGCCAGCACAGACCCAACCGGCCCGCCGCCGATGACGGCAACGTCAGCATCGCTGGAGAGGGACATCCACCTCACCCTAGTGGAGGCAGCCGGCCCGACCGGGAAGCGAGTTGGCATTGGCGAGCCTGAAAGCCCGAAACGCCGCTGCGATATCGGGTTGAAGTCGCCGCCCTGAGGTGGAGAATAGCGTGCCGTGGCGCAATCAGATCTCTCTCGCAAGCTGCTGATCGATCCGGGCCAGAAAGTCCTCGTCCAGAACCCGCCCGCGACGTACCTGGACCACCTCGCACCGCTTCCGGAGGGGGCCTCGGCCGCGGGGAGCGGCACCCTGTCCTGCGATCAGGTGCAGCTTTTCGCTTACCAGCGAGCCCAGCTCGAGGCCGATCTATCGTCCGCCCTCGAAGCACTCAAGCCCGGCGGGCGGCTCTGGGTGGCATATCCAAGTCCAAAGGCGGGGCGCACGTCCGACCTCTCCCGTGACCACGGCTGGGGCTCGCTCCAGGTCGCCGGCATGGTTGCGGTGACGCACGTTGCAATTGACGACAGCTGGGACGCACATGAGTTCCGGCGCGCCGCCGACCTCCCTGGAGGCACCGTGAAGGAGGTCCCGGCGGCGGACATGCTGCCGGTGGGACGGCGGGCCAGTCCGGCCTTTCGGGTGGTGCGGGCGGTCGCCGCCGTCGTCTTCCGTGCGCTTTTTCGTTTCAGCGTCAGCGGCCGTGAGAATGTGCCCGACACCGCCTACGTGGTGATCGCCAACCATCTCGGCTGGATGGATGCGGTCAGCCTCCTCCTGATGCTGCCGCAGGAGCCGCGAGTGCACTTCCTGGCCGACCCGGGCTCGATGATGCGAAACCGGCCGCTCTGGGCACTCGTCCACATGACCGGGGGCATTGTCCCGGTTGACCGGGCGAAGCGGGCTAACCCGACGCTCTTCCGCCACGTCGGGCGCTGCCTCCAGCTGGGGGGCGCGATCGCACTCTTCCCAGAGGGGGATTTCGGTCCCCGCGAGGGCGATCTGCTGGCGTTCAAGAAGGGCTTCGCCCACTTCGCTTCGGAAGCCGGGGTGCCGGTGCTGCCGGTGGCGCTGTCCGGGATGAAGGAGCTCTGGTTGGGCAAGCGGCTCGGCGTACTGATAGGCGAACCGATTCCGACGACCGGCAGGACAGCGGACGAGGTTCTGGTGCTCGGCGAGGAGGCGATGCGGGCGCTTCTCCCGGCCTACGTGGAACCGACTGGACCCAGGCCCCTCAATCGTTGGCTGACCGGCCTCTTTTGAAGCGCTGCGCAAGGATTGCCGGCGACTCGGTGATCTCCTGCGACTGCCCGGGGTGCCCCGCTCCCTTCACCAGCGGCTAACTGAGGAGGGGGGGACCGCGCTCGCAGTCCCCCCACGCCGGGCAGCTAAACCGCCGTCGGGCTTGGTATCAGGCCGAGCTGAGCGGCCATTTCCGCGGTGTCGAAATAGAGCCGGCTGCTCACAATGCCACCCGCGCGCAGGGTGACCAGGTTTGTGAAGCGGATGCTCACCTGCTTGCCCGTGGGCGCTGCCGGAATGACGCGAGCCCAGTCCTCGCGGTGAAGCCGGTCAGGAGTCGACCCCGTGTCACTTTGGGATCGCACTCTGGCGCGAACCATGGTCAAATCGCGGCGTGCCAACCGGTCGAGCTCGAAGTGTCGTTGACCAAACGCCGGCGGAGGGCAAATGGGCGGCCCTGGGTCTTGTCCTTGCCGTCGATGTGCTCGCCATGGGCTTATGGTTCACGGCTTCCTACGTGGTGCCGCAGCTGCGGGCCGAGTGGCGTCTTGGGCCTGTCGGAGCGGGCGCTCTCACAGTCGCGGTGCAGCTCGGCTTCGTCGCCGGCGCGCTGTTCGGCGCCCTCCTCAACCTCGCCGACCGTTTCCCGCCCGCTCGCCTCATTGCCATAGCTGCCGCGGTGGCGGCGCTGGCGAACCTTCTCTTCGCGGTTCTTGCCCACGATCTAGCAATCGGGCTGCCGCTTCGCTTCGTGACCGGGGCGGCCCTCGCGTCGGTGTATCCGCCGAGCATGAAGGTGGCCGCCTCGTGGTTTCGATCGGCGGACCGCGGGCTGGCCGTCGGTGCGGTGATCGGGGCGCTGACCCTCGGGTCGGCGTCCCCTTTGCTCGTTGGCCTGCTCCCCCTGTCCTGGCGACCGGTGGTGGTTGCGAGCAGCCTGCTCGCCGCGCTCGGCAGCCTGCTCGCCCTGCGCCTGGGGTATGGGCCACACCTGTCGAGCGAACCGAGCCGCTTCGACCTGCGTGCCGGTCTGCGCGTGATGACGGACCGCTCCACGCTGCTCGCATCGCTCGGGTACTTCGGCCACATGTGGGAGCTCTATGCGGTGTGGGCCTGGCTGCCGACCTTCCTCGCGGTGGGCGCGCTGCAGACCGCGGGTCATGTCAGTCAGCGGCTCGTTGCCTTCGTGGCGATTGGCCTGGCGGGAGCGGGAGGGTGCCTGGCCGGAGGTATCGTGGCGGATCGCTTCGGTCGCTCGGTCACGACCGCCGTCGCCATGCTTGGAAGCGGCCTTCTGGCCCTCCTCTCGCCGGCCTGGTTCGGCGGACCACCCGCGCTGGCGGCCGGGATCGCCTTTCTGTGGGGCGCCCTCGTGATCGCCGATTCCGGCCAATTCTCAGCGGCGATGTCCGAGCTTGCCGAACGCGCCTATGTCGGCACGGCACTGACGACACAGGTGGCGGTCGGCTTCCTGGTTTCAGCCGTTACCGTGCAGCTGGTACCTGTGGTGGGGACGGCCATCGGCTGGCGGTGGGCGCTCGCCGGGCTCGCGGTCGGCCCGGCCCTTGGAGCAGTTGCGATGGTCGCCCTCAGACGCCGGCCAGAGGCGGCCCGGATGGCGGGCGGGCGGCGCTGAGCGGTTTTGAGGAGGCGGTCGTTAAGTCTTGCGGTGCCCTGACATGCGTTCGATCAGTACCAAATTAGCGCAAGGCAGCGGAAGCAAAGTCTTCTAGTGGACTGTAACGGTCAAATGAGG
>CAXMLP010000348.1:0-4998 GCA_964194225.1 uncultured bacterium
GGCCCTCGACCGTCACGACCAGCTCGATCGGCCGGGTGACTGCACGGATCGTGAGATCGCCGGTGACCAGGAAGTCATCCCCTTGGGGAGTGACGTTGGTGGACCGGAAGGTCATGACCGGGTACTTGTCCGCCGCGAAGAAGTCGGCCGAGCGCAGGTGGTTGTCGCGGTCCTGCGAGTTGGTGCTGACGCTGGCGGTCTGGATCGTGACTTCGCCCTTGGCTGTGGCGTAGTTGTCACCGTCCACCTCGACCTGCCCCTTGAAGTCGGCGAAGTGGCCGCGGACGGTCGTGAACATCATGTGCTTCGCGGTGAAGCCGATCGTGGTGTGGGAATTGTCGATCTCGTAACGGGCCATGTGGTCATTCCTCCTGGGTTGAGTGAAAGCGGCTGTACCTGTGAATGACTACTTAATTGCGCAAGCAACTATTCCGGTCTCCCCGCTGATGGCTGACAATCTGTCCGGTGGAGGTCACCGGTCCCGGGGGCAGCTCGCCGCTGGCCGTAAGCATCGGGACCAGTCCTCGCCAGCCGCTGCTCGGATTTGGCGACCAGGTCGCCGAGTTGGAGGCCGAGGGAGTCGGCCGGATCTGGCTGATCGACTCGCAGCTTGCGATGAAGGATGTCTATATCGGACTGGCGGTGGCCGCCCTGCGGACCAACAGCACCTGGCTTGGCACGGGGGTCACCAACCCGCTCACCCGGCATCCGACAGTCACCGCGTCGAGCATTGCGGCGATCGCCGAGCTCTCCGGCGGGAGAGCCGTCCTGGGGGTCGGGGCGGGCGACAGCGCCGTCTACGGAATTGGCGCGCGGCCGGCTCGGGTCGCCCAGATGGAGGAGGTGCTGGGGTTCTGGAGGGCGGTCCTCAATGGGGAGGAGGGCAGGCTTGAAGGCCGCTCCTACCGGCTGCCGCACCTTGCCGCCCCGGTTCCGATCTACCTCGCGGTCAGCCAGCCGCGGATGTGCGCGCTGGCCGGTCGGTTCGCGGACGGAGCGATCGTGATGGGGCCGTCCTCGCCCGACTTCGTACGCCAGCAGCTGGGCTGGATCGAGGCTGGCCTGCAGGCGGCCGGCCGACCCCGAGCAGCACTCGACGTCTGCCTGATGACCACGATGTCGGAGGACGTCGATGACATCCGCTCCTGGGCGAGCACCCAGGCCCGCCTGCTCGCCGATTTCGCCGACCTGCCACGGGGGCTGGAGGAGTTCGTCGACGAGATCCAGGCGGCCAAGGCCGACTACGACTTCAGCCAGCACCTCTCAGTGCGCGCGGGCCATCGGGGAGCCGTGACGGACGGGCTGGCCCGAGCCCTGGCGGTGGCGGGTACCGCAGCCGAATGCTCAGGCCGGCTCCGCGAGCTCCTGGCCTGCGGCGCCAATGGTCTGATCTTCGCTCTACCCGGCGGCGGCCGGCTGGAGCGACTGCGCTTCATCCGGGACGACGTCCTGCCCAGGGTATGACCTGGTGAGCCGGCGGGTAAAGAGATGAAGTCCGCCCCCTTCCTGTATCACCGGCCGACCTCGCTCGGCGAGGCGCTCGACCTGCTGGCGGAGCACGGCGACGAGGCCAAGGTGCTGGCCGGCGGGCAGAGCCTCATCCCGCTTATGGCGATGCGGCTGGCGCAGCCAGCAGTACTCGTCGACATCGGCAGGATTCCTGAGCTCCGCCGCCGCGAGGGCCTCACCGTCGGCGCCACCGTCACCAATGCCGAGCTGGAAGGTGAAGGTGGCGGACTGCCTCCCGTCATCGCCGCGGCGCTTCCCCACATCGGGCATTTCCAGATCCGAAACCGGGGAACCCTGGGTGGCTCGCTCGCCCACCTCGACCCGGCGGGGGAATGGCCGGCCCTGGCCCTCCTGCTCCAGGTGCGGCTCACCCTCGTCTCGCGGCGCGGGGGGGAACGCCAGCTGGCTGTGGAGGAGTTCATGCGCGGACCGCTGCAGCCTGCGATCGAGCCCGATGAGCTGCTCACCGCCATCACCTTTCCGGCGGATCAGCCGGCCGGCTCGCCCTTCGGGTTTGCCGAGGTTGCCCGCCGGCCGGGGGACTTCGCGCTCGCTGGCGCTGCCTGCATCCTTCGCGGCGGCCAGCCGCGAGTCGTCGTCTTCGCGACCGGAGGGCTGCCCCAGCTTGTCGAGGCGGGCCGGCCGATCGAGGCCACCGGAGATCTGCACGCCAGCGCGGCTTACCGGCGGGCAACCAGCGTCGACCTGGTCGCCCGTGTCCTCGCTCAGGCGGGAGCCGGCGCGACCGCATGATCAGGGTCAACGGGGGCGACCACGAGGTCACCGTCGAGCCGCGGGTGACCCTTGCCGACTTTCTCCGCGACCACCTCAGGCTCACCGGCACTCACCTCGGCTGCGAGCACGGTGTCTGCGGTGCCTGCACGGTCCTGCTCGATGGCCAGGCGGTGCGCGCCTGCCTGGTCTTCGCGGTGCAGGCCGACGGGCAGGAGGTGACCACGGTTGAGGGGATGGCGCTCTCGGGGCTGCCGACTCCACTCCAGGAGGCATTCCGGCGCCACCAGGCTTACCAGTGCGGGTTCTGCACGCCCGGGTTCCTGGCGACCGGCGAGGCTCTGCTCCGGAGCGGCCGGCCACTGACTCGCCAGAACCTGCCCCAACTGCTGGCCGGAAACATCTGTCGCTGCACCGGCTACAGCAGGATCATCCGCGCCATCCTCGAGGTGGCAGGCAGCCGGTGAAGGTGAGGGGCGAGGCTACCTACGTGGCCGACATCGAATTCGCGGGTGGACTGGAGGCGGCCTTCGTGCGCTCTCCTCATGCCAGCGCCACCTTCACCCTGGGCGACCTTCGCGGCCGCGTCTTCGGGGCCGCCCAACTGAATCTGCTCCCGATCTCGATCGGCGGACCCGGCCTGGCCGCCACCGAATGGCCGCCCCTCGCGGTGGATCGGGTCCGCTACGTCGGCGAGGCGGTCGCGGTGGTCCTGGCCGAGGACCGCTACCGGGCTGAGGATCTCGCCGAGAGCGTTGCCGTCGATTACGTGCCGGTCGAGACGGCGTCGATTCATGAGGGTTGCCCTGACGACGTTCTCTTTCGAGGCGGTCATTCCAGTGGTGAGGTGGACGCCGAGCTGGCCCGAGCGGCCCACGTCTATGAGCGGACCTTTCGGACCGCCCGGCAGACCGCCCTGCCCCTTGAGAACCGGGGTGTGCTGGCGCGCCGGTCGGGCGAGCGACTCGAGGTCTGGACCTCGACCCAGGTCCCCCACCTGGCCCGCGACCTGATCGCGCGTACGCTCGACCTCGCCCCCTCCCAGGTGAGGGTGATCACCCCCGACGTCGGTGGTGGCTTCGGCCTCAAGGCTCACGTCTTTCCTGAGGAGCTCGTGATCGCCGCTCTCGCCTGGCGGCTGGGCGAGCCGGTTCGCTGGCTGGAGGATCGCCGCGAGAACCTGCTCGCCAGTGCCCATGCCCACGACGAGGTGATTCGGCTGAAGGTCGGGGTGGCCGCCGATGGCCAGGTTCGGGCTGTCGACGCGCACCTCACCGCCGACGTCGGCGCCTATTCGATCTTTCCCTTCAGCGCCTCCCTGGAGCCGATGACCACCGGCCAGACGCTTTTCGGACCCTATGCGGTGCCCGCCTACCGGTTCAGCGCTCTCGGCATCGCCAGCCACAAGTGCCCGGCCGGCGCCTACCGCGGGGTTGGCATGAACGCGGCCGCCTACGCCACCGAGCGCATGATCGACATCATCGCCGGCGACCTCGGGCTCGACGTCTTCGAGCTGCGCCGCCGCAATGTGGTCACCGAGTTCCCCAGCCGCACCATGGCCGGGCGCGAGCTCGATTCGGGCGACTACCGGCGGCTGCTAACAGAGCTGGCAGAAAGGGCGGGCTACGGCCGGCTGCGCGAGGAGCAGGCGAGGGCCCGCGCCGAGGGGCGCCTGGTCGGCATCGGCGTCGGGCTATTCAACGAGCACAGCGGGACCGGCTCGACCGAATACCGCGCCCGGGGGGTTACGGCGATTCCGGGCAATGACAGTGCCCGTGTCAGGGTCGCCGCCGACGGCTCAATCGACATCTTCACAAGCTCAGCCGATGCCGGCCAGGGACACGCCCGGACCTACCGGCTGCTGGCTGCGCGCGAGCTCGGAGTGGACCCGGCCCGGGTCAGGGTCACCGAGGGCGACACGGACAGCTGCCCGCCGGGCAGCGGAACCTTCGTCAGCCGGGGCCCGGTCGGCGGCTTCAGCAGCCTGGTCATCGCGCTGCGACAGGTGGCGGAAAGGGACATCGCTCCGGGCCTCGAGGTCACCCATAGCGTCGATCCCCACCAGGTGTTTCCAAGCGGAGCTCACCTCGCCGTGGTGGAGGTGGACCGGGTCGGTTTTGTGCCCCGCATCCTGCGTTACATCGCCGTCGAGGACTGCGGTGTGGTGGTGGACCACGACGGTGTCGCGGGCCAGGTGGAAGGCGGCATCTGCATGGGGGCGGGGGGAGTTCTTCTGGAGCAGATCGCTTACGGCCCGGACGGTCAGCCGCTCACGACCACGCTCCTCGACTACCTCGTGCCGCTCGCCAGCGATGCCCCGGCGGAGCTGGAGCTGCACCACATCGAGTCGCCCAGCCCGCGGACCGTGCTCGGTTCGAAAGGGGTGGGCGAAGGGGGGACGATCGGCGCCTTCGCGGCGGTTGCCAACGCGGTCGCGGATGCTCTTGCCCCGCTCGGGGTGACCCTCACCGACCTGCCCTACGCGCCCTCGGCGCTCTATCAGGCGGTCGTCGACGGCGCGTCAGGGCCGCTCGAGTAATCGCTCCTCAAGGCGCAGCCGGCAGGCGGGCCATTCGCTGTCGAGGATTGAGTAGTACGAGCTGTGGCGATAGGTCCCATCGGTTCGGATCCGGTGATTGCGCAGGTCACCTTCGTGAACGCCCCCCAACCTGGCTATCGCAGCTCGCGAGCGGGAGTTGAGAGAGTCGGTCTTCAGGCAGACGCGGATTGCGCCCCACTCCTCGAAGGCATGCCGGA
>CAXMLP010000349.1:0-7089 GCA_964194225.1 uncultured bacterium
GCTCGCCGCAGACGATCTGATAGCGGCCGCGCTGCCCGGGAGCAGGCTCAACTTCCAGAACTGGGTTGTGTCTGCCGGCCTTCATGGATCCGGAGAGCTTGGCGACCAGCTCGACGGACACATTGACGCGCGGCTGGATCGGGCACGGCTGAATGGAGCCGATTGGCACCACTGCCAGGCCAGCCGGCAGGTGAGCCCTGGTCATTGCGGGGCGACCACTTGACTTTCAAGTGCACTTGAAGGTGTAGCTTCAGCCGCGTGACACAGCCAGCGATGCGGATCGGGCAGTTGGCGAAGGTCGCTGGCGTCTCCACATCGGCCCTGCGCTACTACGAGGAGGCGGGGCTGCTCGGTCCGGGCGCTAGGACCGAGGCCGGTTACAGGCTCTACGGATCGGAGGCGATCGGAAAGCTGCAGTTCATCCGTCGCGCCAAGGCCCTTGGACTCTCTCTCGCGGAAGTGCGCCACCTCGTGATGAGCCCGGATGTGGACCGCGGGGTCGAGCGAGATCGACTCCGGCACATGGTCGCTCACAAGCTGGCTGAAACCAGAGCGCGAGTCGCTCAGCTTCAGGGCTTGGAAGGAGAGCTCGAGTCCCTCTACGTTCGGTTGCTGCGGGTACCTGGCCCTGACGTCTGCGGTCATGTCGGCGACTGTGGTTGCTGGCTTCCAACCAATGAGGAGGTGATGGCGATGACGACCGAGATTGCGTGCTGCGGCGAGCGGTGCTGCCCCGAGTGTGCTTGCTCTCAGGGCGCGCCCTGCGATTGTTCGGCCTGCTCCTGCTGCCAGCGCTGACTCCGCGTAGTGGATCCCGACACCGAGGTCGGAATCCACTACCGTCGGCGGTGGCTGAACCGGCCGCCTCACGCCGCGTCACCCCCCGGGAAGGGGTCAGGCGAAGGCGACTTCAGCGACCGCCGCGGCTGATCAATCGGCAGCACAACGAGGTCGACCGGCTTACCAAGCTTCCAGGCGTAATCCAGTTCGTGGGCCGTGCCCGTACTCCTGCCGTCCCAGAACTCGATCACGCGGTCGGCTGAGCGGATCAACTCCTCGTCGCGAGCGAAGTAGGCGGCTTCCTCAGTCGGGAATTCCTCTACCCGGGCGGTCCAGACCTGGAGCTGAAGGCGTTGATCATTAGCAGCGTCCCTGACCGCCGCGGACGCACCGTGGGTCGGACTCGTGAGGTCGACATGTGCGGTGTCGGTGGTGAAGGTGCTGCCGCCGTGCTGACCAGGCGTCCAGTCACAGTTCCAATCATCTGGCCTTCGTCGGGGGTCAGACTCCGGCCCCCGTCCGCCCTCGATGACGACCAGGCGCGGCTTCATGCGCCTTCTCCGCCCTGCGGCCGGCGCTCCCACCAGCCGTACTTGCCGATACAGTCCTCGACCCTGCGATCCGAGCGGGGAGCTCCCGGCATCTGGCCGAAGGCAACCAGCCCTGGGCTACTCGACTGAACCTGCAGCCAGATCCGGCTGAGCGGTCCTTCGTTCTCCAGGAAGGGAGCCGTCGTCGTCCAGAAGCGGCAGCACTCAGCCGTCTGGGGCAGGACACCCGCCAGCACGCGCCTCAATTCGGCTTCGCGGCGGTCGGTCGGCGCGACAAAGAGCACGTGATGCCGATCCGCGCCGCGGCGGCCACGGAAGTACGAGACGTACGCGCTCGCCTTCTGCCGAAGCCGGCGCTCGTGCTCGGTGCCGCGGTCCCATTCCAGGTCGAAGAAGAGCTCGCGGTCGGCAAGCAGGTAGCGACCCCAGCCGTCGGAGGCGGGAGCGCCTTCGGCCGCCCGACCGTCGCGACAGGCGGGCTCGCCGAGCCAGTGGTAGAGCCCTTGGTCAGGCCGATTCCGAGCGGCGGCCGCGAGGCCGACGAAGAAGCTGTTGGCCTCGAGGTCGTGGAGGACGTGAAATGCGCGTTCGCGTGCATGGCGGGATCGGGCAAGGAGTGGGCGAGGGTCAGCGTTGCTGGCGTGCGCGAGCAGCCGCGCCCCGCCCAGCGCGAGCACGTAGACCGATGGTCTTGGATGGAGCCCTGGTTGGAGCAGGCAGCGCCATCCGGTGATCAGGCGGTGATCTCGGAGCTGGAGCAGCTTTAGCTGGGCTCGTCGTCGGCCTTGGAAGAAGAGGCGCTCGAGCTGCTCCCGGTCCAGGTAGCGGTACTGGCTTAGTGCGGTCAGCATGGCTACATCCCGTGCGGTGAGTCGGAGCGGTTCTTTCCCATCTGGGTGCGAGGAGTGTTCGGCTTCTGGCCGGAGTTCCAGGTAGGAGCGAGGTGCCTTTTTGGGGGACGTTCCCGGCCCGGATGCCGGGCCTTCGGAACCCGCCAGAGGGATCGCACCCTGGCGCGATCCCCATCGCGACCCCCACGCCTGCCGCAGTAGCTCGCTCATTTGAGCCTCGGCTCCGCACCTGGTCGGTAGGCTTTGAACCGGAGCTCGATGGCGTGCTCCACCTCCTCCCGCGGACGGCCCGAGCGCTGCAGTGCCGCCTCGATCAGTTGGTCGGCATGTCCGTCGCCGAGGCTGGGCACGAGCGGCAGCGTGGTCGCGGTGAACGGGCGCTCGGTGCGGCCGTCGCGGCAGAGGCGGACGGCGACCTGGAAGCGCTGCAGGTTGCGCAGCTGGCGCTCGCCGAGCCAGGGCTCGAACTCCCGCGCCAGATAGCGGGCGTCCTCCTGACCACATTGGAAGATCACGCGCGTGCGGGCGTTGGCTGAGAGCGCATCGCGGGTGCTCGCCGCCAGCTGTCCCATGTGTTGGTTGGCGAGGGCGAGGCCGACGCGATAGCCGCGCGCCTCGACCAGCACTTCGTCCAGGCTCTGGGGCAGGTGCAGGTAGTTCTGGAACTCGTCCAGGTACAGATTGAAGTCAGGCCGCTCCGCCTCCGGTCGGCCGGCCCTGGCCATCGCCGTCTGCCAGAGGCGGGCAACCATGAACGAGCCGAGCAGCCGGCTCGTCTCCTCGCCGAGCAGGCCCTTGGCCAGCGAGATGAGGACGATGGCGCTGCTGTCCATCGCCTCGCCCAAGCGCACTGTGGAGCGGGCTTGGCCGAGGATGTTGCGGACCGTCCGGCGGAGTAGGACCGAGCGCAGCTTGTTGAGGACTGGTCCCACCATCTGCAGGCGCTGGCCCTCCGTCATCCGGCCGTATTCCTCCCAGAACGGCTCCAGCCCCACGGGGTCATGGAGTCCTTTCGTCATCTCCTTGCGGGCCTCTGGGTAGAGGAGGAGGAGTGGGACCTCGCAGAGAGTGCTTCCCGGGCGTCGGAGCAGAGTCAGGAGAGCAGCTCGGAGTAGGTCGTCGGTGCGCGGACCCCAGAAGCGCTCGTACGCCTTCTTGAAGATGGTGACAACCTGGTCGCAGGCCAACTCGGCCAGCTCCGGGTCGTCGAACTCCAGCACGTTGAGACCGACCGGACGGTCGTGGAGCGTGGGGTCGACAAGGACGACCCGGTCCCAATGCTGGCTCGGGATGCGGGCGAGCAGGTCCCGGACGAGGTCGCCCTTGGGATCGATGACGGCAACCCCTCGCTTGGCATCGATGTCCTGGAGCGCGAGGTTGGCGAGGAGCGTGCTCTTGCCGCTTCCGGTCCCACCCTCGATGTGGAGATGCTGGCGGCAGTCGGGCTGGGCGATGGTGATCGGGCCCGATGCCGATCCCTCGCTCAGGCAGAGGATCTTGCCGCCGGCCAGTTTGAGCCTTGGCGGAGCCACCCGCACTGGTGCGACCTCGAGCGCTTCGACCGCGACCGGGAGGTGAAAGAGGCCGGCCAACTCCTCGGGGACAAGCACACCGGAGCTGGTAGCGGGCGGTCGGCGGGCGAGCAGCAGGCGGTCGAAGCGCCCGCCCAGCCATACCCGCTTGGGCCGCAGCCCGTTGGCTCCATCGCAGCTCCGGAAGGCGGCGACGAGAGAATGCATACCCGTTTTGGCCTCGGCGGCGGTCGATCCGGAGACCCGCAGCCGCAGCTCCACCCGATAGCCTGGCTGCTCTGCCTTTCCTGCCGGGGGCAGCGGAGCAGAGTGGCTCGGTTTCGGCCGGCTTGGCGGCTGCGGTTGGCTTGGCAGTACGAGGTCGAACAGGAAGTCGAGCACCCCGGCCAGAAGCGTTGTGAGTGTGAGCGGGGCCGGCCGGACACCGGTGAGCACGTCCAGGCGCCGGAGGGCCTGGCTTTGCCAACCCACGTCTGGTTGGAGCACCAGCTGGACCACACCCTGAGATGCGGAGGTGAGGGCGTTCATGACTGCGACCAACGACTCCGGCCTGGGACTTCCAAGCGGGTAGAGCGAATCTCGATCGAGGCGCAGACGCGAACGGGCGGCGATCGCCGGCAGCTCGCCGCTTGGCTCTGCCTCGCGGATCTCGATCCCGGGCAGAGCGCTGCGGAGCTGCGTCGTCACCAGCGTCTGAAGGCGGGCGGGCAGCCAGCAGCGGACGCTGACCGTCCCCTCGGTCGCCCAGAGCTCGAGGCTGAGCCACCGCTGGCCGAAGAGCCAGCTCTTCCACCTGGGGCTGGCGATCGCGTAGAGCGATTGGTAGAAGTCGATCCAGCTCTGGAGATTGACCGCGGACCCATCCGGCGGGAGCAGGTCCAGGAGGACGACTGGCTCGTCGGCGGCTCGACGCCGCAACGCCCAGCCAGCAGCAGCCAGCGCCAGCGGCGCGACCGGCAGCAGTGCGAGGAGTCCGACTCTCATGGTTTGACCTCCTGGAGTGGGATGAATCCCTCGACGTGAGGGTCTGGCCAGCCAGCGGTCCTGGTATTGACCTGCCCCCAGCCGATGAAGTTCATCTCGCTGACCGCGTAGGACTGGGGGGCAACCGCAATCACGACGGCGACATGGCCAAAGCCGCTGTAGCCGTCGCCAGGTCGGTAGACGACGATCGCTCCCACGGTCGGCAGCACGTCTGTCCGGACGCCCTGCGCTGAGGCGTTGGACAGCCAGTCGCCGGCATTCCCGGTCCAGGTGACGCGCCGGTTGTACGCCGCCCACCAGGTGCACTGGCCGTAGGGAAACCGGTTCGGATAGCCGCCCGGCGGCACCAAGATGGAGAGCGGAGCAGCCGGAGCTCGTTGCGGTGCGGCCGACATCACGACCGTTGGCGCCGCGACTAGAGGAGGCAAAAAGACGAGCGCTGCCAACAGTCCGAAAGCGGCCTTCATGCCGCCCTCCCGAGCTGGTGGCTCTCGATCAGCCGAGCCTCCTCCTCGCTGACGACAACCTCGAAGGGCACTCGCTTGCCCGAGGCAAGTAGGAGCCCCTCGCCGGGCCGAGCATTGAGTAGCCAAGACTGCTCAGCGGACGTCAGCCGGAAAAGCTCGCTGATCCTCGGCATCGCCTGGGGCGACTGCTTCATCAGGATCTGGAGCGCCGAATTGGTGACCACCGGCTCCCCGAGCGGGCTGTCGAGGACGTCGGTCACATCCTGGGTGACCAGCGTGAATCCTGCGCGTCGCTTGCGAGCGGTCTTGGCCAGGCGGAAAAGGAAGCGGGCGGTGTCGGGGTACTGCATCAGCCACCAGGCCTCGTCGAGGATGACGAGGGTTCGCTCAGCGTTCCGGCCGAGGCCGCGCCAGACCTGATCGAGCACGATGAACATGGCCGCAGCGCGATCCTCCTCGGGCAACCCCCTAAGCACGTACGCGATGACCGGATCCGGGGCTGCGGCGCCGCCGGCCTGAAAGAGCCATCGGCCGGCGCCGCTCACGTAGCGCTCGAGCCGCAGCACCAGCTGGTCGAGCTCCTCACCCAGCGACGTGGCCGCTCCCTGTGCTCGCAAACGCAGCCGGGTCTGGACATCCGCCAGTGCTGGCGCGTCGAGGCCATCGGTGCTGCCCTCGTCAGCGAAGCCGCGCGCCGCATACACGAACGAGATGGCGTCCTCGGCGGCCGCCCTCTGGTTTGGCGTCAGCCCGCCGGCCAAGAGATCAAGGAGCGTCAGCAGGCTGGCGATCCGACTGCTCAGCGCGCCGGGTTCCCCGGTCGGAACCGCGAAGGGATCGAGAGCTGACGGTCTGCCCGGTTGGACCTCGATGACCTTGCCGCCCAGGGCTTCGACTACAGGTGCGTACTCGCCCTCTGGGTCGATCACCTGCGCCCCGATGCCGACCAGGCAGGAGCGAATCAGCTCGACCTTGACGAAGTACGACTTTCCGGCCCCGCTGGTGGCAAAGACGACCGAGTTGTGGTTCTCGAGCCGGAAGCGGTCGAGTACCACCGCGCTGCGAGCTGCCGGGTTGATTCCGTAGAGCAGACCGCTGGTCTCGTTGAGGTCGTTGCCGGTGAACGGGAAGGTCGCGGCCAGCGCGCCTGTGGTTAGGCACCGTCGCAGCCCGACCGGATCACTCGCCAAGGGCAGTGACGAGGTCAGCGCCGGGGCCATTTGGAAGAGCAGCCGGCGGCTTTGCAACATCCGCGCACTGAGCAGCGCCTCCAGACGGCTGGTGGCGGACTCCAGCTCCTCATCACTGTCTGTCCAAACCATCAGATAGAGGCTTGTGTCGAAGAGGCGCTCCTCACCTCGGGCGAGGCGGTCCTGGAGCTCCTCGGCGTCACCAAGTGCGGCCCTCCGGTAGGGATCGCCGCGCCTGCCTCGCTCCTGATCGATCCGCAGCGTGGATCCGAGCTCTGCGACCCGACGGTCGAGAAAGGACATCACGGCCTGGCTGGGCGAGGGCTGGATGTGAAGGCTCAGGTCGAGGTCGCCCTCGAAGGCTTGCAGGGAGGCCAGCCAGCCTGGCTGCAGGCGCGTCGGGTAGCGGCTGATCGCCAGCACCCGCGCCAGTCGACTTCCAACGCGCAGGTCAAACGGGCGTTCCTCGAACGCGGCCGGCGCCACCAGGGCCGGCCAGTCGTCGAGGTCGTCTTGCTCGGGGACCGGTTGCGACGCGGCCGTTTCCGGGCAGAGAGTCTCCAGGAAAAGCGCAGACAGCAAGGTTGGCGACAGTCGGACCGGTTCGAGGTCGATGCGCCGCAGGGACTCGCTCACCCATGCGACGCGCTGCTCCAGCGCGGAGTGCCCGTCCTCGGTGTTCAAGGAAGGTGGTCGCCGGCCGAAGAGGCGGCCGGCGACCGAGGGGAGGGGGG